>JBOGMR010000914.1:0-21056 GCA_050746825.1 Bryobacteraceae bacterium
GGGTAGCGCTGCGCGAGAATGAGCCCCTGACGCCCGCCGGTCGAGCAGCCGTTGTAATAGGAGCGCGCGGGCCGGCTGCCGTAAAACGCCTCGGCGGTTCGCTTGGCGGTTTCGGCCGTGACGTGCAGCGAGCGGAACGCATAATCGAGCAGCTTCTGCTGATTCGTCGTGAAGGTTCCCAGCGGTTCTCTTGCGGCGTCGTGGCCTGTGTTGGTTTGCGTCACCGCGAATCCCAGCTTGAGAGCGGCGTTGCGATGCGCCACGCGACCCGCCGCTTCGAGATTCTCCCCGGCGTAACCGCCGTTGCCGAACATGTACAGGCGCCGGTTCCAGTTCGCAGGCAGGCTGACCTCGATCCTGATTTCCGGCTGCACCTGAATCAGTACGCGGCAAAATTCGGGAGTGCCGGCGGCAGCGCTCATGGAGTCCGTGGACATCACCGACAGATCGTAGCCCGTGAGGCTGTGCAGCGCGGCGCAGGAGACCTTCGGCCGCGCTGGGGACTCGGACGTATCGGGTTTCCAGTCGCGGATGTGCGGAGCATTCTGGGCGAATGCACCGAGAGTCATCAGCCAGAGCACGAAGCGCATTGGGAAATCATATCTCCAATTTCGTTGGTGTAGCACGGCCAAAGCCTGCCGTTATATCCTCGATCATGCCGCGGCTCAAGATCGTCTTTCTTTTGTCTCTCTCCATCCGCCCGCTTTTGGCTCAGGAAGTCTCGCAAAGCGGCCTGACGCTGCAGGCGCCGCGCGCGATCATCGCACTGCCGGAGCGAGCGCCCTCGGCCATGGCCGCGACGGTGCATCCGCTCGCGACCGAGGCGGCGCTCGACATCATGCGAAAAGGCGGAAACGCGATCGACGCCGCCGTTGCGATCGCCTTCGTACTGGCGGTGGTGCATCCCGAGGCCGGCAACATCGCGGGCGGCGGATTCCTGATGGCGCACCTCGCCGGCGGCAAGACCGTAGTGGTCGACTACGCTTTCCAGACACCGCAGGCGTTTCGCCCGCAGATTTTCGCCGGTGAAAAAATCACGACCGTCGGCTACAAGACCATCGGAATTCCGGGAACCGCGGCCGGCATGGGGCTCGCGCACGCCAAATACGGAAAGCTGAAATGGGCCGATTGTCTGGAACCGGCGCGCCGATTAGCCAAGGCCGGGTTTCCCGCTTCGCAGCGCATCGAGATGATTCTGCGCCTGCAAGTTCCGGTGATGAAGAATTATCCCGAGACCGCCAGAATTTTTCTCAATGGTTCGGACAAGCCGCTCAAGCAGGGCGATCTCATCGTTCAGAAAGATCTCGCCGAGACGATCGCGCGCATGCAGAAGCGCGGCTGGCGGGAATTCTACACCGGTGAAACCGCCCAACGGATGCTGGCCGGCTTCAAGGCGAACGGCGGCGTGATCACCGCGGCGGATCTGGAGAAATACGAGGCGCTCGAGAGAGAGCCGCTGCGGATCACCTACCGCGGGCACCCGGTGCTGGTCACGCCTCCGTATTCTTCGGGCGGTACCGTCCTGGCTGTGTCGCTCAACACAATCGAACAGTTCGAGTTGAAGCTCGGCATGGAAGGCTCGTCACTGGCCCGGCATCTGCAAGTCGAGGCGATGCGAACCGGCAGCCAGGCCGGCCGGCTGCTGACTCAAGGCAAGCAGGCCGCGCCGCAACTGATTTCCAAGGAATTCGCGCGCGAGGCGGCTCGAAGCATTTCGCTCGACCGGGCTGGAAGTGCGACTCTGCCGGCGTCAAATGAAGGCGAATCCAACGACACCACGCATTACACTGTGGCTGATTCGCTTGGCAACATCGTGACGAATACCTATACGCTGAACGGGTTCTACGGGAGCCAGGTCATCCCTAAGGGAACCGGGCTGCTCATGAACAATTACATGAGCCCTCAGCGTACGGTGAAAGGTGGCGATCGGGTCTATTCGAATATGACGCCGGCCGTCGTGCTGCGTCCGGACGGGACGCCGTGGGCGGCGTTCGGCAGTCCCGGTTCGGCGACCATTCCCAGCACTGTGATGCAGATTGTGATCAACCTCGTCGATTTCAAGATGGGGCTGCGCGACGCGATCGAATACCCGCGCATCCATTTCGGCGGAACGGCCGGGATTGACGCAGAGCCGGGGGCGCTGGTCTTCGATGTCGCCGGGAAGCTCCGCTTAATGGGTCACCGGATCGGCCGCAGTTTGCGTTCGCAAGGTGACGTCAACGCGATCGCCATCGAAGAGAAGACCGCGTGGAAGCAAGGCTGGGCCGATGGGCGGCGCGGTGGCGCGGTGAAAGGTTACTGAGCGACGACCCCCAAGTACGACTGCGTGGTAGTGGGCGCCGGCTGCTTCGGTGCCTGGACTGCGCTCCGGCTGCGCGAGTCCGGGCGCTCGGTTGCATTGATCGATGCGTTGGGACCGGGCCACAGCCGGTCCAGCTCGGGTGGCGCGACCCGAATCATTCGCATGGGCTACGGCTCCTGCGAAATCTACACGCGCTGGGCCCTCGAGTCGCTTGCGGAATGGAAGCGCCTTTTTGAGCGCGCCGGGAGCCCGGAATTGTTCCAGCACACCGGTGTGCTCTGGACGGCCCTCAAAGGGCATGCACATGCCGAGGACACGAGGACTACATTCGAGCGGCTCGGCGTGCGCTACCAGACTCTGACTTCGGACCAGGTGCGAAAACAATATCCGCTACTCCGATTCGACGACGAAATGACGGGGGTCCTCGAATGCGACAGCGGCGCACTGCTGGCCAGCCGGGCTGTTCAAGCCGCCGCGGCCGAGGCTGTGCGCATGGGCGCCGGGATGCTGACGGCGCGAGTGTTGCCGCCGCGGCAAGAGGGCAGGCTGGACTGGATCGCAACAGAAGACCAGCGGAAGATCGCAGGGGACGTGTTCCTGTTCGCATGCGGGCCGTGGCTGCCGAAGCTGTTTCCGCGGCTTCTTCGCGATCGCATTCGTGTCACGCGGCAGGAGGTCTTTTACTTTTCATTCGACCCGGCCGCCATGCCCATTTGGATCGATTTCAGCGACCCTCGCGGCGTGTACACGCTGCCGCCCCTCGCGGGAAAGGGTTTCAAGCTGGCGCTCGATCGGCACGGACCGGAATTCGATCCCGATACTGAAGTACGGAATGTGAGCGCGGAGCAAGTCGCCGAAGCGCGCGCATTTCTGCGGGAGCGATTCCCGGCGGTGGCGAATGCGCCTCTCCTCGAGACCGAAGTCTGCCAGTATGAAAACACCTGCAATGGGGATTTCCTGATCGACCGGCACCCGGAGTACGAGAACGTGTGGCTGGCCGGTGGCGGCTCGGGGCATGGATTCAAGCACGGACCGGCAGTGGGAGCCTATGTCGCGAGCCTGGTTGACGGTAGTCTCGACGCTGAACCGCGGTTTTCATTCGAAAGCAAGACGGCGGTTCGCGAGCGCACCGTCTTCTGAATTGTGGGGCGGCCGTAACAGGGCCGCCCCACTCAAGCCGTACTCCTCCATCTCACCTTCGCGATGCTTCCATCAGCGGAAGCGAAGGATCTGGAGGTTCGATGCCTCGTTATGATAGAGTATTTTTCCAGCATAGGCGCGCCTGTTCCCGAGTCTCCAGGCGCGTTCGAAGGTAGAGTCCAGAGTGAACCGGAGGGGAATTCCAACCATGTCGCTCCGTCCCATACTAGCGTCTTTGTCGGCTGCCGCTTTCATCGCCTGCGTTCCAGGAGGTTCTCTGGCTCAAGAATCGCGCGGTACGATTGGCGGTCAAGTTACCGATACAGCAGGGGCCGTAATTGCCCAGGCCAAAGTAGTGATCACGAACATCGAGACCAGCATCGCCACGACTCTCACGACCAACGAGAGCGGGTCCTACGTGGCTCCCCTGCTGATTCCGGGACACTATCGAGTCACCGCAGAGCACACCGGCTTCAAGCGGCACTCTCGCACAGGCATCACCCTCAGCGTCAATGACAATCTGCAGATCGACATCAAGCTCGACGTCGGCGACGTCAGCACGACAGTGGCGGTGGTGGATTCAGCGCCGCTGGTGGAAACCGCGGACGGTTCACTGGGACAGATCATCGGCGCCAAGGAGCTCACCGAGCTGCCGATCGCGCACGGCAACCCCTATGCGCTGATTGCGCTCGCGCCGGGCACGACGTTTGAGGGAGATCAAAAGCTGAACCGTCCGTACGAGCCGACGCACATCGTCGACTACAGCATGAGCGGGTCGGTGAGCGGCACCACCGACATCACGCTCGACGGCGTTTCGAACACGTCGAAAGGAAGCAACGGACGTGTGGCCGCCGGATACGTTCCGCCCGTGGACGCGATTGGAGAGGTTCGCATACAGACCAGTTCGTTCGACGCGCGCACGGGCCAGACTTCGGGCGGCGTGGTCAACATCAGCCTCAGGTCCGGAACGAACAAGCTTCACGGAAGCGCCACATTCACCAAGATGAAGCCGCAATGGATGGCCAACGATTTCTTCGCCAATCGCGCGGGCATTGCGCGCGGCGACTTCAACTACAATCGCTGGAGCACTTCGGTCGCCGGCCCGGTCGTGATCCCCAAACTCTACAACGGCCATAACAAGACGTTTTTCATGTGGGCCTACGAGGGACTGAGCGACCGGCGGCCGCGCGGAGGCTCGGCCAATTTGACCGTTCCGACGGCGGAGATGCGCAAAGGGGATTTCTCCGAACTGCTTCGCATCGCCGGTAACTACCAGATCTACAATCCGTTCTCGCGGCAGCGCGCTCCCGACAGCACGACGCGGTTCCAGCAGGATCCCTTCCCGGGCAACGTCATTCCCGCGAGTCTACTGAATCAGGTTGCACTCAAAGCGCTCGATTTCGTACCGCCGCCGATCAACGGAGGGACCACGGTCGACCATCGCAACAACTTTCCGGTGCCGAACCTGATCGAGACCGCCGAGTATTTCACGCACACATTTCGCGTCGATCACAACGTCAGTCCGAAGCAGCGGCTCTTCGTTCGAGCCAATATGTACGTGCGGAACACCTCGCGGAACGACCACTTCGAGTCGCGCGCTACGGGATTACGCGAGCGCTACGACCCGCGCGGTCTCTCGATCGATGAGCTGTACACGTTCTCGCCTGCGCTCGTCTTAAACTTGCGCTACGGCTATACGCGATTCACACGGCGCACCACACCGCTGCGCGGCTACGACTTCGATCTCACAACACTCGGTTTCCCCAAGTCTCTCAACGACGCAATCGGCGCAGAACTTCGCGAGTTTCCCGTGTTCGAGATCAACGGATTCTTCAACACCGTCCGGGTTGGCGAAGCGCGCTTCATGGATACCCATTCTGTGGTGGCGGCGCTCACCAACCTGCGCCGCAGGCACACGCTCGACTACGGCTTCGAGGCCCGCGCCTACCGCCAGAGCCGGTACAACGGCAACGGCGATCGCAGCGGCCGCTACATCTTCGACCAGGCATGGACGCGCGGCCCGCTGGACAATTCGCCCAACGCTCCCTTCGGCCAAGGTCTGGCTTCCTTCCTCCTCGGATTGCCTACTGCGAACAGCTTGATTACACGTCAAGGCGATATGGCCGAGCAGTCCACCGTGTGGGCCGGCTATTTCGGCGATAACTGGCGCGTCAATCGCAAACTCACGGTCTACCTTGGCGTGCGGTACGAGGTGGAAGGGCCGCTGACCGAGCGTTACAACCGCAGCATCCGCGACTTCGCGCTCGACACCGCCCTGCCAATCGAGGCCCAGGCTCGCGCCGCTTACGCAGCCAGTTACGCGGCGAATCCCACTCCGGAACTTCCGCCGGATCAATTCAAAGTTCGCGGGGGACTGCTGTTCGCCGGGGAAAACGGGCAACCGCGCGAGCTGTGGGTGCGCGACAAGAACAACATCATGCCGCGCATCAGCCTCGCGTACGCCTTCCCGAAAAGCACCGTGTTCCGGGCGGGCTATGGACTCTACTTCGGCGGTCTCGGCCTTCGCCGCACCGACGTGCTTCAGAACGGCTACAACCGCAACACGAACATGGTCCCTACGCGCGATAGCGGATTGAGTTTTTCCGCGACACTTTCGAATCCGTTCCCGGACGGAATTCTGGAACCGGCCGGATCTACGCTCGGCCTGATGACCGACGTCGGAAGCAACAACATCGAGTTCTTCCTCCCCAATCCGATTGCGTCCTACAACCAGCGCTGGCAGGGCAGTGTCCAGAAGCAGATCGGCCGCAACAACGTGATCGAAGCGGCCTACGTCGGAAATCGCTCGACGGGCGCCGAAATCGACCGCGATCTGAACATCGTGGGTAATAGCCTTCTGTCGCGCAGCCCTGTTTTCGACCAGGACCGCGTCAACTACCTTTCGGCGAACATTCCGAATCCGTTCCGCGGCATCCCCGGGGTGTCCGGCACGCTCGGCACGGGCGCCAACATCACGCGCGAGAACCTGTTGAAGCCGTTCCGGCATTTCTCGCAGGTGCTCACGACCACCTATCAGGGCTACGCCTGGTATCACTCGCTGCAACTCCGCGGCACTCGACGCTTCTCGAAAGCGCTGCAATTCAACGGCTCCTACACGTGGGCCAAGAACATGCAGGCTGCGGCGTACCTGAATCCAGCGGACGCTGTGCCGTACGAGTCTCTTTCCGGAGCCGATCGCAAGCACCGCGTGACGGCCTCGATGTTCTACGAGTTGCCATTCGGCCGGCGCAGACAACTTCTGGCCGGCGTTCCCAGAGCGGTGAACGCCGTGATCGGCGGCTGGCAGCTCGCGATGATCTACATCTTCCAGTCCGGCGCCCCGCTGTCATGGCAGGACGCCATTTTCACGGGCAACGCCGACGACATCAAGGCGGGCGTCCGCACCATCGGCCAGTGGTTTAACACCAACGCCGGCTTCAGCCGCAACACGGCCACCCGCCCGTCTTATCACTACCGGACCTGGCCTTTCCGCTTCAGCGACGTGCGTGGTCCGGCCATGAACAACTGGGATCTTTCCATCAATAAGAAATGGAAGCTCACCGAGAGTGGGGCCGAGCTGCAGGCTCGCGGTGAGGCGCTCAACGCTTTCAACCGCACGCATTTCAACCTCCCGAACCTGGACCAGTTCAGTACCGCGTTTGGGCAGATTACGACCACGTCGAACTACGCGCGGCAGATTCAAGCGACATTCCGGTTGAATTTCTGACGCGGGCAAGTCTCCGGCTGCCCAAGGCTGTCATAAAATCGTCGGGTGACCTCCAAATTCACCCGGCGTTCCTTCGTCGCAACCAGCCTCGCGGCCCCGATTCTGAAGTCCGCCACGCCGATTCCCGAGCGGGTCGTCATCCTCACCCTGGACGACGCCGTCAAATCCCACCGCGCCTTCGCGGGCCCATTACTGAAGGAACTCGGCCACGGCGCCACATTCTTCGTCACGCACAACTGGATGCCGGACGCCGAGCGCTTCATGAGCTGGCAGGATATCGGCGAACTCCACCAGATGGGATTCGAGATCGGCAATCACACCTGGACGCACGCCGATTTCTCACAGCCTCGCAACGCGGCCCGCCTCGCCGGCGAACTGGCGCTGGTCGAGAACGAGCTGAAGCGCGCCGGGGTGCCGAAGCCGGTGAGCTTCGCGTACTGCGGTAACACGTTCGGGCCTGAAGCGATCGCTGAGCTGCGGAAAGCGGGCTACCGATTCGCGCGGCGAGGAGGAACGCCTGAGGCGCCCTACGGCCAGATGGTCGTGGGCGCGGCATACCATCCGGCCAAACACCACCGTCTGCTCATTCCCACCACGGGCGATGCCTACCCGAACTGGACTTTCGAATATTTCCAGAAAGTGGTTTCAAATGCCAGGCGCGGCCAGATCGTGGTGCTGCAGTTCCATGGCGTGCCCGACATCGCGCATCCGTGGGTGCATACGCCGCCGGAAAATTTTGAGCGCTATATGCGCTATCTCAAGCGGGAAAACTTCCGCGTGATCGCGCTGCGCGACATCGAACAGTTTCTTCCGCCGGAAGATCCCGCCGACCCGCTTGTCCAGGAGCGAATCCCAAAACGCGAGAAAGTGCAGCTCCCCGCGGAGATGCAGAGCACGCAAACCGATCTGCCGTACTGGCTCGGGAACATGATACTCGCTCATGGCTATTCGGCCGAGGAAGCGGCGTTGGTGTCCGGCTTGTCGGTGTACGAGATAACGCGCCGGGCCGGATCGGCGACCGCGGCGCCGTTGCGCGTCCGTCCATATCCGGGAGGCAGGCCATTACGCCTGGGCTTTCAAGAAGGCGCCATCGATCCGCTGCGCGGCACGAAGGCCACCATCTTCCTCCCGTGGGATCCGGTCAGCTATGTTGTGGTCGATTTGCCGGAAGCGATCTTCAGCAACCTGGGCCTGCTTTTCCTCGCGCACACCCACGTACCCACCATCTGGAACGAGAAGAACGTCGTGATCGAGAACGCCGACTGGATGCGCGGGCCTTTCCGTCTGCGGTCGGAGTGGAAGCTGCCTAACAACGTGAGCTTCGGTGCGACCATCGATCCGGTTCAGGATCGGATCGAGATGGAGCTCTGGCTGCGGAATGAAACTGCCGAGCCGCTCACCAAACTCCGCACGCAGATCTGCGTCCTGCTCAAAGGCGCCGCCGGATTCAATGAGCAGACCAACGCCAACAAAACGTTCGATAAGGAAATCGCGAGCGTGCGCGAGACCGGCGGCAAACGGTCGATCTTCACACAATGGGAGCGCTGCGGCCGTACGTGGGGAAACGCGGCATGTCCATGCCTCCATTCGGATCCGGTGCTCCCGGATTGCGCGCCGGGCGAGACCGTGCGTGTTCGCGGGAAGTTGTGGTTCGGTTGAGATGCTGGGCGCACCAACCTGGCCGCCAAGTCACGGGACGAAAAACGAGTACACACCCCTACCGTCTTCGCGAACCGTGTGCTACAGTTCAGTGGTTATGGCATCGCGCAGCATCAACAAAGTCATCCTGCTAGGCCATCTCGGCAAGGACGCAGAGACCCGCTTCACGCCCAGCGGCAGTTCCGTGACGTCCTTTACGCTGGCGACTAACCGGCGCTGGAAAGACCAGCAGTCGGGCGAATGGAAGGAGGAGACGGACTGGCACAGCATTGTCATGTGGAAGGCCGAGAACGTCGCCAACTACCTCACCAAGGGGAAGCAGGTGTACGTCGAGGGCCGCCTTCGCACGCGTAACTACGAAAACAAAGAAGGGAAGAAAGTCTACGTGACCGAAGTGGTGGCAGACGATCTGATCCTGCTCGGCGGTGGTGGTGGCGGAGGCGGCGACTTCTCGCAGCAGCCGGTCTCGATGCCACGTTCGCAGCAGCAGCGCCCACAGCCTGCCGCACAGGCGAGCGAGGAGCCGGAGTTCGGGCAGGGAATCTCCGACGACGACGTGCCATTCTGAAATCCCAACCGTCAGCTCCTCATACCGCCTTTCACGCCCTGTACCGAGTGTCCCGTAATCCCGTCCGCACTCTTGGAGCGGGTTGCCTTCCGCGCGTCCAGATCTTACCTAAACATCATTGCCCTGTAATGTTTTCCCTGGACACTGGAGCATGACGGACACCGACGTGAGCACGAGTCCAATACGCAACCCTTGCCAACAACCTGCGTGTCCCGGCGCGGCTATCTCGGCGGCCATTTTATTTATGGGGCAAAATGGGGGAGCGCGACAGGCACTTGCGTCCGAGGGAAAATCAGCGTAAAACCGCTTTAGCATGGGCAAGAAGCCGCAACAGCACTGTTCCCGTAAGAAGCCGCTCCCGGCGCCCGTGCCAGTCGAAGTCGAGCTCGATCGAGAGGCTATGCGCCGGTTCGAGGAGCAACTCTACTGGGAGGACTATTGGGCGCGGAATGAGGACGACACCCGCCCAAGGGAGCGCAAAGGCAGCCAGGTAAAGCCGGCGACAGCTAGCGAGGCCCGTCGAGTCGCTCCGTCGTTTGATGTCACGACCGTCCGGTTGTACACTTCTGAGTCATGAGCAAGCCAAAGACTCTGCTGGAAGACCTGTGCGAGCACGCTCTGTCCTGCGGCGCGCAGTCCATTGAAGTGGAATACAAGGATGGCCGCGAGTGGGTCTTTGCACGTAAGGGCGACATCGCGTTTGGCACCGCGAACTTCGCAAGCTCGGGCCGCGATGCCAAGGAATTGCGCGAGAATCTCTATGCCGCCCGGAAGAAGCCGGTCCGGACCGCGATCGGCGGCCAGGTGTGGATTCTGAAAGTGAGCGTCAACGACAGCTTCGGCGAGGACGCATTCCGTGTGCGCATTGATCCGGCGCCAAAGCGCGACCCGTCCGTCGCGCCGCCGTTCACGAAGAAACAGGGGCAGTATCTGGCGTTCATTTACAACTACTCGAAGATCCACGGCCGGGCGCCCGCGGAATCGGACCTCCAGCGGTACTTTCAGACTACGCCCCCGTCCGTTCACCAGATGATCAAGACGCTCGAACTCAACGGCTTCGTCGAACGAACCCCCGGGCAAGCACGTTCCGTACGGCTGCTCGTGCGGCCGGAGCACTTGCCGACGCTGGGGTAGCGCCCAACCCGGAGATTCGCGAGACTCAGCCAAAGCGAGAATCTTGCCGGGATGCGGCGAGGCCGCACCGCCACGTCTCAGTGCGTCATTGAATACACGATGTAGTTGATTGCGATCCGGTACGCGAGAGCGGCGTATTTCTCCGGATACTGCGGCAGGTCGGCCCATTCCCACGCGTCGCCCAGGTCCATGTTGTGGCAAATCGCGACCATCAGGCGGCCCTGGTCGTCGTAGATGCCGCGCCACACCGGCTGGACGCCGTCGCGTTCGAAAGTGCGCCCGCTACGCAGATACTGAATGCCGGGCACCTGATAGCGCTGATCCAAATCCCAAATCACATGATTGATCGCGTCGGTGGCCTCGATGTCCATGATCGGGCGGTCCGGAAATACCTGCCGCATTCCTTCCGCGAAAACTTCCCATTCGTACGTTCCATGAAAGTCGTCCACGAACAGAAATCCGCCGCGCAGCAGGTAGTTCCGGAGCCGCGCGCCCTGCTCCGGCGAAATCTGCCAGCGCCCGACCTCCACCGCGTACAGCCACGGGTAGTTGTAGATCTCGTCGGAATTGATGTCGACAACCTGCTCGACCGACCGGACGTGAATCCGGCTCAGACGCCGCACGCCTTGCAGAAACTGGCGATCGGCTTTTGGATAGTCCGTTCCCCAGGAGCCGCGACCGTAATAGCGGCCGCCGTAGGAAGCATAGCGGAGGCGGCCAAAGACGTACTCCGTCTTCTCGCCGGCGTCCGCAGGCATCGGCGCCGGATTGTCTTCCTCACCCATCCGATTGCGGAAGCCGCGTTGCGCCCAAACAGCGGCTCCCGCCAATAGCAGGAGCGCCACAACTCCGGCGCGGCGCTTAAACGGCACGACACCACTCTACAGCACGCTTTGCCCCCCGGCAACTCCCATACCCAACTCGTCATAAAGAAAAAACACTGGAGAGGTAAACTGAATGTGGAGGGACTTAACGAATGGCAGGCAAAGTAAAGCCAGTTCCGGATGGATATCACACGCTGACTCCATACCTCGCTGTGAAAGACGCGGCTCGAGCCATTGAATTCTACAGGAAGGCCTTCGGCGCAAACGAGATGTTCCGAATGCCGACTCCTGACGGGAAAATCGCTCATGCTGAACTCAAGATCGGTGACTCGATGCTGATGCTGTCTGACGAGATGCCCGGCAGTTGCACCTCGCCGCAATCGTTGGGCGGCACGACCTGCACCGTATTTCTGTACGTCGAAAACGTTGACAACGTCTTTAACCAAGCCCTATCGGCGGGCTGCAAGGCCGAGATGCCTCCGGCGGACATGTTCTGGGGCGACCGCTTTGGAAAAGTGAGCGATCCCTTCGGGCACTCCTGGTCGATGGCCACGCACATCGAAGACGTGACGATGGAGGAGATGGAAAAGCGCTCGAAAGCCTTCATGGCGCAGATGGCTTCCCAGAAGGCAGGTTAGGGAGTTGCGGATGGGGCAGGCCTTTTCGCCTGCCCTCCGCGCCTTGTTCGCGGGCCTCTTTCGTGCTTCAATAAAAAGGCGCTGGTTTCCGCCACAACGGAGGGTGAAATGACCGCTTCTTTTGCCGCGCGGCTGGGCTTGGCAGCCTTCGTACTTGCTGCCGGCTCCCTGATTGCCGCCAATGTCTCCACTTCCAAGGTCACGTACTCGAAAGAGGTCGCACCCATCCTGAACAAGCGCTGCGTCGAGTGCCACCGCGCAGGAGAGGCCGCACCGATGGCGTTCACCTCATACCGGGAAGTGCGCCCGTGGGCAAAGGCGATCCGCGAAGCCGTTCTGGTCCGCAAGATGCCGCCGTGGCTCGCAGGCGACCATTGGGGTACGCTCCGAAACGAGCGGCGCCTTGCGAAGGAAGAAATCGATACCCTGGTTGCCTGGGCCGAAGCAGGAGCACCGGAAGGCGATCCGAAGCTGTTGCCGCCTGCGCCTCGCTTTGAGACTGGCTGGAACATTGGCAAGCCGGATCAAGTCGTCGACATTGGAGTCGACTACGATGTCCCGGCCGAAGGAGTCGTGCCGTACAAATATTTCCGCGTGCCCTCCGGGTTCACCGAGGATCGATGGGTAGAGGCGGCGGAGATCCGGCCGCAAAATCGCGCCGTCGTCCATCACGTGATCGTGTTTGTGCAGGAACCGGGCCAGGCGAGTTTCCAGGGCGGGGAAGGCAGCACGCTGCTGGTCGGCTTCGCACCCGGCGAGCAGCCGATGCAGCACCACCCCGGCATCGCGAAGCTGGTGAAGGCAGGCTCTACGTTCGTGTTTCAGATGCACTACACGCCCAACGGCAAGGCCGTGAAGGACCGCAGCTACTTCGGCATGCGCTTTTCTAAGCAGACGCCCACGGTGCGCGCCGTGACAGGCCGCGCGCTCAACTTCGGGTTCAAGATTCCGCCGGGCGATCCGAACTATGAAGTGAAGTCCACCTGGACCGCGAAGCAGGACGTTCAAATCGGCGGGCTGATGCCGCACATGCACCTTCGCGGCAAAGATTTCCGCTATACGGCCGTCTATCCCGATGGCAAACAGGTGTTGCTGCTCGACGTTCCCAAGTACGATTTCAACTGGCAGCTCAGCTACGATCTGGCCGAGCCGATCTCTCTGCCGAAAGGCTCACGCATCGACTGCGTTGCGCACTTCGACAACTCTCCCAACAATAAATACAACCCCGACGCCACCAAAGAAGTAAAGTGGGGCGATCAGACTTGGGAAGAGATGATGATCGGCTGGTTTACGTACCTGGTGCCGGTGGCTCCGCCGCCAGCCACCCCAGCCGGCGAGTAGCGAAAGTGGGATCGAACGCTTTGCGGCCGAACGGATTCAGCGCGTACAGTCCGTAATCCCGGGCGTGCCAATACGCCGGATGGCGCCTTTTGGGGATGATCGAAAATCGCAACGCCGAGCGTCTCTCCATCCAGCTTGGAAGTGTAATCGACCCAGTTCGACCGCTTCCCCCAGATGCCCATCATGCCGGTGCGCCCGTCCGCATCGAACATCTTGCCGCCCTTCTTCGCGGTGAGGTTATCAGCCAGCCGGATCTCGAACGCGCCTTCCCTGGTGTCGCCGAGCGTCACGACCACCGCCGCCGCCAGCGTGATCTCGAAATCGATCGTGCGCAGCTTCGGATCGCCATCAAACACCATTTTGCGGCTCTCGATCAAAAGTACCTTCCCGTCCGGATCCTGCCAGTGAATCGCCGCCGTCAGGGTGCTCGACCGTTTGGCGTCTTGCAGCGCGACGCTCCGGACGACGATTCGCCCCATGCGTCCGCCCAGGGCTGACCGCAGAGGAGCCAGAAAGGGCTTGTTGGCGTCGACGCCGCGGTAGAAGGTGAACGGCTTGCCATCGACGTTGATGATAATCTCGTCAGGCGTCAAGACCTCTTGCGCCGGCAGGCAGGCCGCGGTTGGAGTCAAAGAGCACTGGCGTGAACGGAACTCGCTCGACGCCAGCGGCCGCGACGGTGGAGTTTCGCTTCGGACGTGGACGGTCTGGGGGATGTACCTGCCGGACGCGATTGCGAGATACGCGGCGCCGGACGGCAGGCTCTATCTGCTCACGGCAAACGAGGGTGACACTCGCGCGTGGACGGGATTCAACGGGGAAGCGCGCGTTTCCGAGTTGAGGCTCGATCCGCGCAATTACCCGAGCGCGCAAGAACTGCAGCGGGACGGCGAAATGGGCCGGCTTCGGGTGACCAATGCTCAGGGCGATGAAGATGGGGATGGAGACTACGATGTTCTCTACATGTTCGGCGCCAGGTCGTTCTCGGTTTGGACGGCGGACGTCGATCAGGTCTACGACAGCGGCAATGACTTCGAAGTGGTGTCGGCACTGAACCCGACGGCGTCGTTCAACGTTTCGAGCACGGACAACGCGCTGGATTCGCGCAGCGACGACAAGGGGCCCGAGCCGGAAGCAGTCGCGCTAGGGACCGTGCGAGGCAAACCGTACGTGTTCATCGGGAATGAGCGGCAGAGCAATATTCTGGTGTATGACTTGACCGAACCGCGCAATCCGCGCTATCTGGGTCAGTTCTCAAACCGGAACCCGCAAGCCGCGACTAGTACGCCGAACGCGGGGGATCTCGGGCCGGAAGGGGTCATCCTTGTTGTGGCAGATCGACTGACGGCAGTGGGGCAGGCCGACGATCGTCCGCGCCACGAAGGCGGCGACACTACCGTAAGCGGGCCAGATGATCCCAGCCGCGCGCCGGCAGAGGCTTTCCATCGAGCCGCACCGTGCCACGCTTGCCTTTCACAATGCTGCCGATGCGAGTGAGGCGGATTCCGCGGAAGCTCGCGGGCGGTTTCGCTCCCGGCGGTAACGTGAACAGCAGTTCGTAGTCTTCTCCGCCATGCAGCGCCTGGTCGATGGACGCACCTGGGAACCGCGGTGGCGGCACGATTTCCGCGGCGGCGCCCGATGCGTCGCAGAGCCTTCGCAAGTCGAGCGACAGGCCGTCACTCAGATCCATCGCGGCGGTTGCTGCCAGGTGGTCCCGCAGAAATCGGCCCAGCTCGATTCGCGGTTCCGGCCGCAGGTGCCGTCTCCAGGCCGCTCCGGCTTGTGTGGCAAGGCCAAGCGCAGAACCGCCCAGGCGGCCCGAAACATAAATATGATCGCCGGCTTTCGTTTGGTCGCGCCGCAGCCAGCGATTCCGCGGCGCCGTCCCGCACACCACCACGTCGCACGCCATGCGCTCGCTCCGCGCGAGATCGCCGCCGGCGAGCACTATGCCGTAGCGCGCAGCCAGGCGGAGAAACCCGTCGTAGAATCCGTCGACCCACGCCGGCGTGGCCCACTGTGGAACCGCCAGCGACAACAGGCAGAATCGCGGATCGCCCCCCATAGCCGCGATGTCACTCAATCCGCGCGCCAGAGCCTTGTGACCCGCCGTGCGGGCCGGATGTGTTTCGCGCCGGAAGTGCACGTCTTCAAGCAGCATGTCCGTGGTGATCAGCAGATCTTCGGAAGAGCCGGGCGTGCGATAGACCGCGCAGTCGTCGCCGATCCCGCACACCAGCCGCGAGCTTCTGGAGATTTGCGCTCGTCTCGCTATGCGCTTCAGCAAATCGCTCTCGGTTGACCAGGTTCGCTTCATCTGTTAGAATAATAGGGTATTTCGGTTGTTCGTGATCGCAACGCCTTGAGCTGGATCTCCGGCCCTCGCGCCGGTGGGAGCTACGAAGACCTCTTCGTAGCTTTTTCTTTATTGAGGGGTCAATTGCGGCTGCGACAATGTCATAGGAGAAAGTAGTGAAAGAAAAAGGTATCGTGAAGTGGTTTAACGCGGCGAAGGGCTTTGGCTTCATCCAGCCCGCGCGAGGCGGTGAGGACGTTTTTGTGCACTTCTCCGCGATTCAGGCGTCGGGCTATCGATCGCTCGACGAAGGCTCGGAGGTAGAGTTCGAAATCCGCCAAGGTCCCAAGGGTCTCCAGGCGGAGAACGTCAATCCTGTCTAGTCGATTCCCGGTTTTGATTTGCGAAGCGGGCCTCGGGAAACCGAGGCCCTTCGTGTTTTTGGGAACCTCACACAGCGCGGCAAGCCGCAAATCGTGGGCCGACGCTCAGGCGCAGTTTTAGCGGCCGCGGAAGGTTCTTGCTTTCATGAACTTGACTGATTGAGTCAAGTTTCAGGCGACGAGTTTGGCTTCATGGATGCGACGGTCGATTTCGGCTTCGAGCGTGCGAAAGTGTCGTTGGAGATTGGTATCAATTGGCGGAGCATTCGGCCAGACCTCGGCCACGCAAGGGCGGTACAAGCGAGCGTGAACACGGGTGAAGAATAGTGCGGCCCGAAGGCCGAAGTGGGTGACTTGATAGCGATGGGTCTTCGGAATCCGCTCGATCATGCCGTGCAGACGCAGCCTGCGCAGGTCATAGGTCATTCGGCCTTGGGGGATATGGTCGGGCGCTTGCCCGGTGAGCACACGTAAGGGCTCGCGTACATCTCGGTTGGAAAATCCACAAGGCAGCAGACGAAACAGGACCAGGGCATGCCACAACGCCAACACCTTCGGATCGGTAATGCGGAGTGCCGAACCGCGCTGCCCGTTCACCTCGACCGGCCGATTCAGCTTCAACATCGCTTCTTCTCCCACGGCGCAGTCCTGGCTGAGGCGTTCGACTTCGATGAGACGCCGGTTGGCTTGAAAGCCGATCTGCCGTAGAGCCGGCAGATTACACAGCCGTTTGCCGATGGAGAAATCGCGAGTGTTGTTGATGGTGGTTTCGGTGCGGGCTCCGACTTCGCGCACTTCGGGAACCTGCTTGAAATATTGTTTGAGGCGGGAGTTCTTGTAGTCGATGTGCAGCGACGGAATTACCCCGTCGGTCAGCACGCGCGTCCGGAATCGACCCGGTGTCCGCTTGGTGACGCGCCGGTTAAAGATCAGTTGCACGTTATCGGGACGGCCCAGGTCCAGATTCTCGCGAATAATCTCCTCGAATAAGATGCGACCACTCAAAGGCCGGTCCAGGATCTGGGTCAGCGAGAACTCCGCCTGCAGGATGGACACGTCGTAACGATAGCCGGCCTCTCGATCTTGCGCCGTGAACGGATGGGGCAGTCTCGCCAGCCAGCGCCGCAGCAATCCGTCGATCTGTTCCGGCCCCAGTTCGTTGCAGATTTGCTGTAACGCTCCGGGGGATTCGCAGGACACGAATCCGTTGTCCAGCGCTTTAAACCCGATGCCGTGTTGACGTAGTTGGCACTTGGCGTATTCGTGCCCGTTCCAACACAGTTTAGCGTTATAGGGAAAATACGTGCAGAACTTCAGGAAGAACGGACCGAAGTCGCGATCCAGGCAATAGCAGTAGAAGTGATTCACCATCGCCGTCGAACGCACGATCCACGGATAGCTGTGGCCCGTTTGAGGATTGCGACGCTTTTCGGTACGGAACACGGGAGTCTTCTCTTGCGCTTTGCCGATGAACACCACGCCTTCTGCCTGACCAAACCGGGCCAGATGCTCCTTCATCACGTCGTCCTTACGCTGGCCCTTGAGAAACGGCACGATCGGCGCCTGATTGTGCTGGGCGAACTGCTCCATCGCGCAGACGAAGTTCTTGGTGATCGGATCCATCAGCGCGGACGAAGCAAACTGATGGCCGCGATGGCCGCGAAAGAACTTCACCACGCCGCTTTCATACTGCAGCTTGGGCACGTAGACGTTGAGGTACATCCGATCAATGCACTCCAACTGAAAGGTCACATGATCGTTGAGAATCTCGGCGACGCTGTGTGATAAGCTCATTTCGGCTCCGGTACGACTCCGATCCTTCGGGATCGACCGCCGCTTCGGCGGCTACATCATTGGCAAAAACCGCTTGCGGTTCTTCACTGTCGACCGGAGCCTACTGTTGGATTATCCACGAAGGTCGCTGTTACGGGAACATATCTTGTCGGTCTGAGGCGCAGCCTCGTTTGGTGTACCGCTCCCTGACGGTCGCGGCTCAGTCTGGCGTACGCTCAGATTTCGTCGACTCGCCTACATTCCCACGAATCTATCACTGTCATGTCGCGCACCCCTTTGCATCCGCCGGGTTGATTTCCAATGGTATGCTGTTCACGATCCAGTTTTCGGAACAAGGAGAAATCGCATGATGAGGTCGTTGCTGATTGTATCTGTCATGGTTGGCCTGGGTATGGCTGCCGACAGCCCCGCTGACGCGGTCAAGGCGGCTGAAAAGTCATGGGCTTCGGCGACGGTAGCGGGTGATGCCGCTACGCTGAAGCAGGTATTGGCCGACGATTTGACGTATACGCATTCGAACGGCGAGACCGATACGAAGGCGGTCTTCATCGATAACTTGAAGACCGGCGCGCGAAAGTATCACAAGGTGAATCACGAATCGATGGAAGTGCGGCTCTATGGCAATAGCGCGATTCTGATGGCCACCGCGCAAGTGGAGACGAGTCAGAAGGGCGCTCAGCCGAGTCCCGCGCACCTGCGATTCATTCACGTGTGGGTGTTGAAGAATGGGCGGTGGCAGATGGTGGCGCACCAGTCGCTGCGGCTTCCGAACTGAATCACGGCCGCGAATTGAATCACCGCTGCGAACTGAGGCGGCTCAGTCGCGCTGTGCAGAGAGCCGGCCGTCGCCCTGGCTGATCGATTTGGGCTCTACCGCGAGCGACAGGGCCATGGAGGCCCAAGCTGTGCCAGCCGCCGAAATCCATTGATCCTCGCCGTACGGGAATCCGCTGTCAAAGTACGGCTGCACAGGCAGCGAACGCGTCCTGACGTGCCACGAGCCGTCGGCGGCTTGCGTCCGCAGCAGGTATCGGACACCTTTCTGATACACCGCGCCGGAGGCGGGCGCCTTACCGGCAACGTGGAGCGCGTAGAGCGCCTCGCCGGTGGCGTACGCGTCCGAACCCATGCCCGGCAACTGGTTCCAGCCGCCGTCGGAACGCTGGGTGGCCGTCAATTGCGCTGTTGCCCGATCGAGCGCTGCCCGCGAGGCATTCGACCATGCCAGGCCGAGCAGATGGAATGCGCGCTCCTGCGTGGTTACGGGTGCGGCGCGTTCAAGCCAGGCGGCGGCGCGCGACAGGCTCTTGGCTGTTTCGATTTTCATCGACGCCGGCCCGTAGATTTTCAAGGTGTAGAGCGCGAAGGCTGTGGTTTGAAAATCGTCGGAAGTGAGTGGGGGCCGGTTCCCGGTGGTTTTCCAATTGCCTTCGGCAGTCTGGAGGACCAGGACGTAGCGGGCGATAGAATCGGTGTATTCATCCGGCGCGGCGCGGTTCAATCCGAGATCGAACATCTCATAGCCGAGACTGTTGACGGCGTTGAGGGTGAGGTCCATGGCGCGCTCGGCGCTGACTTCGCGCATCTCGCGGGAGACCGCCGGGATCTGTTTGGGTGCGGGGATGCCTCTCTCACGAGCCAGCGCCGCCGCGGCCGACGGCAGCATCTGGGCGTGGCAGGAGTTGCAGCCGCCGATGCGGATGAAGTTGTGGCTCTGCTTTTCGAGGCCCGCGAGGGCTTGTGTCACAGCAACGGCAATGGGCCGCTGATCCGAAACTGCTACGACGCGCGCGACGCCGCCGGACTGGCGTTCCGCCTCCGGCACTCCGAGCAATCGCGCCACTTCGCTGTCGCCGCGCTTGGCCGCCAGCGTCCTTGCGGTTTCGCCTTCGCCGGTGAACGAGGTATCGGCGCCCTTAGCCAGCAGCATCCTGACGATACTGGCGGGCAGCGTTTCCGCATAGGCGGCGTACATGAGGGGCGAATATCCGCGGTCATCCTGCACGTTCACTTTGGCGCCACGCGCCAGCAGGAGTGTGACGATTTCTTCCGAACCCTGCATCGCGGCATTGGCGAGCGGCGTCACTTTGCGCTTTGTCGCGGCGTTCGGATCGGCGCCGTTATCGAGCAGCAGCTTTACCGCTTCCGCATTCCTCCCAAGCGCGGCGTTGATCAGCGCGGTGCCGCCGGTTCCGCTGATGGCATTCACGTTGGCCTTCGCGGCGACGAGCAGGCGTACGGCATCCAGATCGCCGCGGCCCGAGGCAACCATCAGAGGCGTGTTGCCGTTTGCGGTAGCGAGATTCGGGTCGGCTTCCCGGTCAAGCAGCAGCCGGATAACGGCGCTACGGTTCTCCATCGCGATGAGGTTGTAAAGCGGTGTGCGTCCATCGGCTTGCTTGGCGTTGACATTGGCGCCACGCTCGAGCAGCAGGCGCGTCTTGGCTTCGTCCGCGACAGCCCAGTGCAGCGGCGTCGAGTCGCGGTCGTTCTTCGCGTTGACGTCCGCGCCCTTGTCGATAAGGAGCTTCATCGTCGAGAGCGTGCCGAATCCCGCCGCGTGATGCAGCGCGGTGGAGCCGCCCTGATCCTTCGCCTTCAGAATTGCGGCGTTGGACTTCACCATCTTCTCGGCCGCGCGCATGTCGTGGGCACGCGTGGCGGCAATCAGCGCCTTGAGCTTCGGATCCACCGGCTTCTTGGGCGCTTCGTCCTTCACTTCGACGCGGCCAAAGTCGGCGCCCTGATCGATCCAGGCGCGCAGGATGCCAATCTCTTCGATCGACAGCGCGCCGGTGGGCGGCATCTGCAATCCTCCGTCTCCGCTCACCACGCGATGAATCAGCTTGCTCTCCGCGCTCTTGCCAGCGGCGATCACCGGACCGTAGTCGCCTCCGCGCAGGGCGTTTTGGCGCTTGTCCAGGCGCAGTCCGGACTGTTGCACCTTCGACCCGTGGCAGGAATGGCACTTCTGCGCAAGCATCGGTTTGACGTGCGTGTCGAAATCGATCTTGAGCTCGGCGGGTGGGGGCAGCTTGCGTTCGGCTGCGATCAAAATTGAGGCACAGAGCAGAGTGATGGCGAAGGTGAAGCGCATGTCGCTGCTCAGTGTATCGCATCCCCCGTGGCGCACGCACCAGCGGTTCTCGAGCGTGTGCACGCCACGGTGCTGCAATCGAGTTTCTTCGCGACTCAGAGGAGGCCGGTTCCCCAGGGGCCCCAAATCGCAAGCGTGAGGCCTTTTTCG
>JBOGMR010000915.1:0-7996 GCA_050746825.1 Bryobacteraceae bacterium
GCCCTGGCCGACGCCAACAGTTTTCGAGTCAAGCAAACTCCGGACAGCGGGCTCTCGTTCTATGGAGGAAACGGCCGCGGCAATAACATCACGGTGGACGGTGGTGAAGCCAATGATTCCGGCGGCGGCGTCCGCACTACGGTCAGCCAGGAAACCGTGCAGGAGTTTCAGATCAACCGCACCAACTACGGGGCGGAACTCGGCGGCGCGCGCGGGGGCGTGATCAACATCGTGACGAAATCCGGCACGAACCAATTGCGGGGCGCGTTGTTCGGCTTTTTCCGTCATCAGAGCCTGGACGCAACCGATCCGTTCGCAATCACTCTCCAGGACAACCGAGTGACGCGCGTTAAGCCGCCCTCCGAACGCCAGCAGTTCGGCGGAACCATCGGCGGGCCCATCGTCCGCGACAAGACCTTCTTCTTCGGCGGCTATGAGCGCCTTCGCCGCCGCGAGTCCGCCAGCGTGCCCGTACTCACCGATCTTTCCATCTTTCAGCCGACGCCGGAGCAGAACCGCGTGCTGAGCGCATTGCCGGATGCAGCCGCGGCGCCGTTGCGCGCCGCTCTGACTTCACCTCCCAGCACGATCGAACTGTTCACGCGAAACAGCGGCGTGTTCCCCTTCAAAACCGACGACCATAAGGTTTTGGTGCGGCTCAATCATCAATTCAGCCTCGCCGACGTTCTTAACCTGCGTTACAACTTTACAAAGTTCGACGAGACCAATCCCAACCTCCGCGGCCTGGTGGGCCTGTCGCGCGGCTTTATCAGCGATTCTCAGGAGCAAACCGGACTCGCAAACTGGACTCACATCTTTTCTTCGCGCCTGATCAACGAGGCTCGCATCCAGTACAACTATTACCGTCCTATCGTGTCGACCAACGACCCGTTCGGACCCGAGCTCAACATCAACGGCTTCGGTTTTTTCAATCGCGACATCTTCCTGCCGAGTGAAACTACTTCGCGCCGCACTGAACTGGTCGACAACGTGAGTTTCTCGACCGGCTCGCACAACTGGAAAACCGGCGTGCAGGTTCTGATTCGCGGCAACAGAAGCGACTCGGCCACATTCTTCGGCGGCCGGTTCACCTTCGGCACGCTGCCGGGCGCTTTCGTCAACCAGGCACTCGCTTCTGTATCGCTGACCGCACTACAAGGGTTCAATCTCGGATTGGCGCAATCGTATCAGCAGGGATTTGGCGACGGCGTCGTGGAGGCTACGTATCCGCTCTACTCCACATTCCTGCAGGACACCTGGCGAATCACTCCCGGGTTGACGCTCAACTATGGAGTTCGTTACGAGGTCGACACGCGCAAAGAACCGTTGCCGACCGACAAGAACAACCTCGCGCCGCGCTTCGGCTTCGCCTGGAGTCCCGGCAATGATCGCCGCACCGTGATTCGCGGGGGCTATGGGATTTACTATTCGGCCATCGACTACCAGATCGACTACGTCGTAAACGCGTTAAACGAAATTAACGGCTTCCGTCAGATCGCGCAGGTGCTGACGACACTGAATGCCGCCAACCCGCTCGCTGTGAACGGCCCGGTCAACATCTTCCAGACGCTGCGCCGCCAAGGTGTCATCGGCGTGCCTACACCCAGCCGCACGATTACTCCGGACGATCTGAGACAGTTCGGTATCAACGTCAGCCAGACCGGACCGCGCCCGCCGCTCACCGTGCTCTTCAAAAACTCGCCCGACTACGTAAACCCCTACTCGCAGCAGGCCAGTTTCGGCATCGAGCGCGAGGTGATGCCGGGGATCTCGATGTCCCTCGGATACATCTGGTCGCGCGGCCTGAAGATCACCCGCGCTCGCGACATTAACCTGCTTGAAGCGCCCGTGAATCCGGCGCTCGGCATTCGAGTGTGGAGCGCGCCGTTTTTCAGAGATCCGTTGCTGTTTCAGGACAACGTCTACGAATCCACCGGCCGATCGTTTTATAACGGGCTCACGTTTGAGCTGACCAGGCGCTTCAGCCGGGGCGTCACGCTGCACGGCAACTACACGTTCAGCAAAGCCATCGACGAAGTGCTCGATTTTAACAGCGACTTTCAGCCGAACGACCAGACCAACCTCCGCGCGGAGAAAGCGCTATCTGCGTTCGACCAGCGGCACAAGATTGTGGTTTACGGAGTCTTCCAGTCTCCCGCTGCAAGTTCCGGCGCGACGGCCATGCAGATGGTGACCGGCAATTGGACGTTCACGCCGGTTTTCCGCGCCAACAGCGCGCGTCCCTTCAACCTGCTGTCTGGCGTGGACCTTAACGCCGACATCCATTCCACCACCGATCGCCCGCGCTTCGCAGGGCGCAACACGGGAATTGGCCCGGCCTTCTCGACAGTCGACGTCCGGCTTGCGCGGCGGTTTGCGATCAAGGAGAGAAGCGGCGTCGAGCTGATGTTCGAAGGATTCAATCTGCTCAATCGGCTGAATCTCGCCAGCGTGAACAACACGGTGGGAGACATGCCGGGCCCGTTCAACGTCGAAGGACGGCACGACCGCACGCCGAGCCAGCCGCTGGGATTCACCGCCGCGTTCGACGCGCGCCGGATCCAGATGGGGTTACGATTCACTTTTTAACAACTGTGGCGCAGGCGCTTGTGCATGCCGCGTCGAGGCTCGTCCCGGCGCTTGCCGTGTTGTTGCACGCAAGCGCATTTCCCGCAACGCTCCGCTTCGATCTTCCCGGCGCCGAAGGTGTCCGCCACACACAAGCTGAGCTCGCGTCGAAGCGCGCCGTCGTCCTTGTCTTCGTCAGCGCCGGATGCCCCCTATCCGCGCGATACGTCCCCGAGCTGAACCGGCTGCACGACGAGTTCTCGCCGCAGGGTGTAGCGTTCTTCGCGGTCCAATCGAATCCGTTCGAGAAACTTGAGCAAGCCCGAGCGTATGCGCGGGAATTCAGCTACCGCTTTCCCGTTCTGTTCGATCAGGAACTGACTTTGGCGCGGCAGACCGGCGCGACAGTGACGCCGGAAGCTGTAGTCGCATCGAGCGGCGGACAAATCCTCTACCGCGGGCGGATCGACGACCGCGCCATCGAGATCGGCCGCGTCCGCTCCGCGCCCACGCGCCAGGATCTTCGCGCGGTGCTTGGAGAAGTGGTTGCCGGGAAAATCGTACGCGCGACGGAATCCAAAGCGGTCGGCTGCGCGATTCCCGTCCCCACGTCGAAGCGGAACGACACGAGCGTCACTTTCAACCGGCACGTCGCCCCGATCCTGTTCCGTCATTGCGCAGGATGTCATCGTCCCGGACAAGCCGCCCCGTTTCCGCTGCTGTCGTACCGCGATGCGGCGCCGCGGGCTTCGCTCATCGCGCATGTGACTGCGAAAGGGTTGATGCCTCCCTGGAAGCCCGCGCCCGGGCCTCCTCACTTCGACGGCGAGCGGCGCCTCACAACTGCTGAAATCGCCACGCTGGATCGCTGGGCTCGCGCTGGAGCGTCCGAAGGCGACACGCGCGATCTGGCATCCCCTCCGCAATTTCGCGAAGGCTGGCAACTCGGCCCGCCAGACGCCGTCATCGAAATGCCGGAGCCCTTCGCCGTCGCACCGGACGGGCCCGACGTCTATCGCTGCTTTGTGCTTCCGTCGCCAGTAGACGGCGACCGCTATGTTCGCGCCTTCGAATTTCGGCCGGGCAGCCGCCGCGCGGTGCACCATGCATTAGTGTTCGCCGATCGGAGTGGAACTGCGCGCAAGCGGGATGCCGCCGAGCCGGGTCCGGGCTATAACTGTTTCGGCGTCCCGGGCTTCCTGCCTTCAGCAAGCTTCGGCGGTTGGGCGCCCGGCACGTCAGCACGTGGTTTTCCGGAAGGCGTCTCCGTCAGCCTGCAGAAGGGCGCCGACATCGTCGTTCAGATTCACTATCATCCGACGGGCAAACCGGAAGCCGATCGTTCGGCCGTCGCGCTGTACTTTTCGGCGCAACCACCCACGCGCAGGTTGATGGACGTCGCGCTCGGCTCGCGCCAGATCGACATCCCGCCCGGCGATGCGAACTATCGCGTGAAGGACCATTTCACGCTGCCGGTCAGCGTTGGGGCGGTCGGGATCATTCCGCACGCGCACTACATTTGCCGTGAGATGCGCGCCGCCGCAATCTTGCCGTCGGGCAAACGGCAAACGCTCCTTACGATCACCGGCTGGGACTTCAATTGGCAGGAGCAGTACCGCTACCGCGAGCCGATACTACTGCCCGCCGGCACGCGCGTCGAGATGGAATTCATCTACGATAATTCGGACCGCAACCCGCGCAATCCCTCGGCGCCGCCGCGCCGCGTCGGATGGGGAGGGGACTCGACCGACGAAATGGCGGGCTTGCACCTCCAGGTTATCCCCACGCGCGCTCAGGATGCCGAAGAACTCGGCCAGGCGTTGTGGGGCAAGTTCATGCGATCGGTCGGCGGTGGCTTCTTCCGGTAACGTGGCCCGGTGCGGCTCGGCCGCAAACAGTGCCCGGCGCGGTGCGGCAGGGCGGTCTCGCCCGCCCCGGTGCGCTTGGCGCCCGCGCTACAATCAACCGGCCTTCTTCAGCAGCACGGCCGTCACGTTGTCCGGTGCGCCCGCTTCGCGCGCAGCCTCGATCAATCCGTGGCACTTCTCCTCGAGGCTTTCATTGCCCTGTCTCCTCCGCAGAATCTCTTCGATATCGCCGGGCTGCACGACCCCATGCAGACCGTCGCTCGAAAGTAGCAGGATGGACCCGTCCTTCCACGGCCGCGCATAGCGATTCACCACCAGCCGAACGCCGGTACCGATGGCCATGGTCAACACATGTCGCAGCGGATGCGTCTTGAGGGCTTCTTCCGTCATCCCCATCAAAATGCGGCCGACCTCATTCACCCAGCTCTGATCCTGCGTGACCACGGTGAAGGCGCCATCGGCGAGCATATACGCGCGGCTATCGCCAACGCTCGCGACATGAATCTGGTCACCCTGATCGAGCGCGGCAACCAACGTTGTTCCCATTCCCTCCAGGCTCCGGTCAGTTTTGGCGAGCGACAGCACTTGGCGATTGGCCTCCTGCATGGCTTCGAGCAGAACCTCGGGGTCGCGACGGCCCGCACTGCGCACTACGCTCGCCAATGTTTCCACCGCGAGCTGGGAAGCCCGCTCCCCGGCGCGCGCGCCGCCCATCCCGTCCGCCAACACGTACAAGCCCATCTCGGGCGCGAGTAAATAGTAATCTTCGTTGTTGGCTCGCACGCAGCCGGTGTCGGACACGCCGAAGCAAGTATTCATCGAGTCAGCCAACGCCTCCGGTGGATGCCGCCTTTTCCCTATAGCAGAAAACGTATTCCGAACTGTAACACACGTCCATCGTTTAAAGTATTCGTGATTTTTCCGAAAGCGGGGGACGTGAGATTGCGCTGCGGCTCGTCAAATTGAGGGTGATTAGTGAGATTCGAAGCCTCAACTCGAAAGAGAACGGCCCTTTCTGTCCCTGCCCCCCACCTCCACTGCCGGGTCACCGCGGCATTGAAATTTGCGATGCCGCCTTTGCGGAATGTACCCCGCCCCAGATTGCCGCGCGTCTCGCCGGGCGTGATGTACCCAAAGCGGTCGCGCCGGATGATCTGGGCCGCCGTGTTGGGATCGCCAATCATCTTGCCGAGAATGGAAGCATCCAGAATGTTGGGCCGATCACTCGGTCCACCATCCACGTTGCCGAAGCCCGGAGCGTCGCTGCCGATGTAGAGCGTCAGAGGCGTTCCTGATTTCAGCAGGCTCGAACCTGCCACCTGCCAGTCGCGGATCAGCCACTTCCATGCAGTGTGCGAGGAGCGAATCGCCGGAATGGCAAACGAATAATAGAACAGTGTCGAATGCGTAGAATCGAAAAAACTCAATCCCTTTTTGTCCTTCGCTGAGTCGAATTGCGACTGGCTGCGCGCGCGGTTCAGATCCCGGTTGGCGGCCGTGGAGGCATAGTCGACTCCTTCGTCAATCGCCTTGCCGAAAGTGTAGCTCGCGCCCCATACCAGGCCGCGCCAGGACGGCCCTTCGAGCGATACCTGGCCGGCGTCGAGGTACGCGATTCCACCGTTGACGATGCCGTTCACATCGTAATAGCGTGGGTCGGCGCGCCGCCGGTCGACCGTGTCAAGCGTCAACGGGATTCCCGGAACATCTTGCGCGCGATTCGTGACGTACGCATTCAGCAGCTTGAAGGAACGGCTGCCGGCGTAGCCGGCGCGTAGAAACCAACGCCCCGGCAGGCGGTCTTCGACGCTGAACTGATACTGGTGCGCGTAAGGGGACACCATATCCGGGGACAGGACCACCGGCGCCGCGCGCGCGTTCGGATCGTTCAGGTCGATGCCGCGGAGCGGATTGAGCAGATCCGGATTCTGCACCTGGATGTATCGGACCAGCGGCGGATTGTAGCGCACCTGTTGAAAAGTCACCGGCAGAATTTGGCCGAAGGAAACAGTGTAGCCGGCGCGAATCACGCGATCCGTCTTTAGCCGCCATGCGATTGAAAACCGCGGACTGAAGTTGTTGCAGTCGCAACCGTAAGGAATCTCGTTCAGACGATGGACTTCGACCGGCGACGTCTCCATCGCGTAGCGGAGCCCGTAATAGACCTGCAGGCGCGGCGAGATCTTCCACTGATCGGCAAGGAAAAATGCCGCCTGGGAATTTCGAAATCCGCGCGAAAGTTCGCCGATCGTAACTTCATAGGTGGAGGGCGCGCCGAGCCGCAGATTCTCGATGGCGGTCCGGCCGAAGTTGTTGCTGAACGCGAAAAATCCGCGGCTGTTGTTGGTCTCGATTCCGTTGAGCTGAGCCCGCGTGGCGTCGGCGCCGAAGGTGAGGATGTGCGCGCCGCCGCTCAGGCGCCGCGTCGCGACGGCGCCCCAACGATAGTGATTCTGGGCCCGATTGATCGGGAACTGGCTGTCCGGACCAAGTTCTTCGATCTGGAAGCCCACACGTACACGCACAGACGCGGCGTGCGGTTCCGGAATCAGGAGCGACTTGGTGCGTGTGAAGCCGGCGCCGAGCGCAACTTCCGAACCGGGAGAAATCTCGCGTCGAAAGGTCATCCGCGATCGGTGCGAGTGAATCTCCGTGTCAGGGTTCCGTCCCGCGACAAGTTGGAACGCCTTCACACGCTGCCGGCCGAGCGTGTGGGAAATCGAGAGGCGCGACTTGGAACCCAGATCGCGGTCGAGGCGCAGAGAGGCATCGGTCTCGTCGCTGCGCTGCAGCGAGTTCGTGTTCAAAGCGCGCTGATCGAAATCCGGCCGATTGGGCAGTTCGGCCGGATACGAATCCAGAAATCGCCCGACGAGCGCGCGGACCGCGGGATCGGTGGCGAGTGGCGTCCGTTCGAAGCCGAGCGGCACAAGGACATTTCCATTGACCATGCCCCGAATTTTGCGCTGCGAGAAGCTCCCTGTGAGGTTGCCGATTCCGGCGACCGGCCCGGCAAAGCGGCCACCGTAGTTGTTCCGGCGCGATGGGAGAACGCTTCCGGCCTGAAAGAACGTGCGCGCGTTGAAGAAGCTGTTCTGGTGAAATTCGTAGACCTCGCCGTGCCAGCCCGGCAGCACAGGCCCGGAGGATAGAACGGCGCGTTCGGCTGCCGGCCGGCCGTGTTCGGTGGCATAGTAGCTGGTTTCGACCACCGGTTGCGAAACGATTGTGACGTTGTCGCCCAGCCGGATGTTGGATTCTTTCAGTGCGTCGTTGTCAACGCGGTTGACCTGCACGTTCTCGTTGCGCCGCGCCGCCGCGGCAGCAAGGTTGGCTCGGGGCGTGACAGGCGCGGCCGCCGGCGCGGCAGGCTGTGCTTCGAGTTGTGCTGTTTCTTGGGGGGCTGCTGGAAAAGCCGCGCACAGCAGCGCGGCGACGGAGGCCACTCGGATCATCAAAACTCTTATTCTAACATCATGACGTTGACGAACCTGTTCGATCGCGCGCTGGTGGGATGCGAGAGTTCGGTCGGGCTGGAGTTTGCTGGCAGGGAGCTGACG
>JBOGMR010000916.1:0-3556 GCA_050746825.1 Bryobacteraceae bacterium
CACTGGTCATGCCGGTCGTCACTGCCATTCACTCAGGGAAACCGTTTGAGGTATGGTGGGACCCGGGCGGGCCGTGGAAACCCAGGGGAGGGTAGCCGGTGGCGGTGAACGTGTCCGAAAAAAGCTTTGAATCCGCGATCGAGGCGATCCTGTTGGCCGGCGGGCCGGACGCCATGCCCGGCGCACCCTTCGATTCCGACAGTCCCTCCGGCGATTATCAGTACTTCGGCAAGCCCGGCGGCTACCGCAGCCGCAAGCCGGAGGAGTATAACCGTAAGCTTTGCCTGATACCCGGCGACGTGCTGGACTTCGTGTACGCGACTCAGCCGAAGGAGTGGGAGAAGCTCAAGGCGCAGCACGGACCGGAGGTCATGGAGAAGTTCCTGGCGCGCCTCTCGCGGGAGATCAGCCAGCGCGGTGTGCTCGACGTGCTGCGCAAGGGCATCAAGGATTCCGGCTGCAAGTTCCAGTTGGCGTATTTTCGGCCGTCGAGCGGGCTGAACGAGGCGCTGCGCAAGCTATACGTGGCGAATGTCTTCGCCATCGTGCGGCAGCTCAAGTACAGCACGAAGAACGAGAACAGCCTCGATCTGTGCCTGTTCCTGAACGGCCTGCCGATATTCACCGGGGAACTGAAGAATCCCTTCAACAGCCAGGACGTGCAGCACGCGATCCGCCAGTACAAGTTCGACCGCGATCCGAAAGAGCCGCTGTTCGGCTACGGCCGCTGCCTCGCCCACTTCGCGGTAGATCCCGACCTGGTGTACGTCACCACGCACCTGCAGGGGCCACGGACGCTGTTCCTGCCGTTCAATCGCGGCAAGTACGGCGGCGCCGGCAATCCGCCAGTGCCCCCGACCGGGAAGGGCTACTCGACCAGCTACCTGTGGGAGCAGATCTGGGCAAAGGACAGCGTGCTGCAGCTCGTCCAGCATTTCATACAGGAGGTCGAGGAAGAGGACGACTCCGGGCGTAAAACCGGCGGACGCTTCCTGATTTTTCCCCGGTATCACCAGCTCGACGCGGTGCGGCGGCTGGTGGGGCACTCGCAGGAGTTCGGTCCGGGGCAGCACTACCTCATCCAGCATTCCGCGGGGTCCGGCAAGTCCAATTCGATCGCCTGGCTCGTGCACCAGCTTTCCGTGCTGCATGACCGAGCGGACAAGCGCGTTTTCGATTCCATTATCGTGATCACGGATCGCCGCGTGCTCGACCGCCAGTTGCAGCGGGCCGTGCGCCAGTTCGAGCAGGTGGACGGCGTAGTCGAGAACATCGACACGACGAGCCGCCAGTTGAAGCAGGCGCTTGAATCCGGCAAGACGATCATCGTCACGACCCTGCAGAAGTTCCCCGTCATCGCCGCGGAGATCGGCGCGCTTCCGGGGAAACGCTTCGCCGTGGTGATCGATGAGGCCCACTCGTCGCAGTCAGGCGAGAGTACCAAGAGCCTCAAGTCGGTGTTGTCCACCGAGAGTCTGGAGAAGGCCGAAGCAGAGGAGGGGGAGGAGGAAGAGGACCTCGAAGACCGCATCGTTGCCGAAATGAAGCGGCGCGGAAAGCTGCCCAATGTGAGCCATTTCGCCTTCACCGCCACGCCTAAACCCAAGACGCTGGAGCTCTTCGGCAGCCCGTGCGCAAACGGCAAGTTCGAGGCTTACTCGCTCTACAGCATGCGTCAGGCGATCGAGGAGGGTTTCATCCTCGACGTGCTCGACAACTACACCACCCACAAAGTGTATTGGCGGCTGCTGAAGAAGGTTGTCGACGATCCTCACTACGAGCGGGACAAGGCGAATTACCTGCTGCGATCGTTTGTCGATCTCCACGAGCACGCGATCCGCAAGAAGATCGAGGTCATGGTGGAGCATTTTCACGAACGCAGCGCGGGTCGAATCGGCGGAAGGGCGAAAGCGATGATCGTCACGCGCTCGCGCCTGCACGCGGTACGCTACAAGCGGGAGCTGGATGAGTACCTGAAGGAGAGAGGATACGGCTACAAGACGCTGGTCGCGTTCTCGGGCACCGTGCGGGATGGCGGCGTGGACTATACCGAATCAAACATGAACGGAATTCCCGAGGCGCAGACCGCCAAGACCTTTGAGAGGCTGGAATTCCGTTTCCTGGTCGTCGCCAACAAGTTACAGACCGGGTTCGATCAGCCGCTGCTGCACACGATGTACGTGGACAAGAAACTGGGCGGAGTAAACGCCGTGCAGACGCTGTCCCGCCTCAATCGCACCACCAGTGGCAAGGAAGAGACGGCAATACTGGATTTTGCGAACGATGCCGAGGAGATACGCAAGTCCTTCGAGCCCTACTACGAGAAGACGCTGCTTTCCGAGGCGACGGACCCGAACTCGCTCTATGACCTGGAGCACAGAATCTTCGGCTTTCACCTTTTCGACAAGGCCGAGGTGGATGCCTTTGCCAAGCTGTACTTCTCGCCGAAGACCACGCAGGACCAGCTCTATGCGCGCCTGGCGCCGGTCGTTGAGCGTTTCGGCGAGCGCGGCACCGAAGAGAAGAATGATTTCCGCGCGCAGCTCAAGGACTACGTCAGGCTTTATGCATTCCTGTCGCAGGTGCTGACGTTTACCGACCCCGACCTGGAGAAGCTCTATGTCTTCGGGCGGCTCCTGCGGCGGATCCTTCCATATGACCGGGAATCCCTGCCGCGGGAGATCCAGCAGGCGATAGACATGGAGACCTATCGCATCCAGCAGACCTACAAGGGAAGGATCAAGCTGGAGCGCGGCGAGAAGGAGATTTCGCCGCGTCCGGAGTCCGGGCCCATCCAGCCGGGTGACCCCTTGCTGGAGCCGCTCTCACTGATCATCCGGGAATTGAATGCCCGCTTTGGCACCGACTTCACGGAAGAAGATCGCGTGTTCATCGAACAGCTGGAGCAGAAGCTGGCCGCGGACCTGGCGCTTGCGGCGAGCGTGCGGGTGAATACTCCGGAAAACGCACGGTTGACGTTCGATCACATCGTCGGCGACCGCCTGCAGGACATGATCGAAACCAATTTTGAATTCTACAAGCGCGTAACCGACGACAAGGAATTTGCAAGGTTTTTCCTGGACTGGTTATTCGATCGGTTCGCGAAAAACATTCGACGAACCTGAATACCCTGACCGGTCTCGGGTATTCCGCTAAAAGCCGTATAGCTTGGCCGGATTGTGCGCCAGCACCTGCTCGCGCAGTCGCGCGTCGGGGATCCAGTCGGAGAGGAGATCGGCGAGGTCGCCGTCGTTGGGCATCGGCGTCTTGATGATGACGTGCGGCCAGTCGGTGCCCCAGAGTACGCGCTCGGGGTTCGCTTCGATCAGCGCGCGCGCGTAGGGCACGACATCCGCGTAGGGCAGTCCGCCAGTGGTGGTGATGCGGAAGGGGCCGGTGAGCTTGACCCACGCGCGGCGCGCCATCATGAAACGCAGCAGCGCCTGGAAGCCGGGGTTATCCAGCCCCTTGTCGGTTTTCATGTAGCCGAGGTGGCCGAGCACGATGTCCACCGGGAAGCCGGCGAACGCGCGGTCGAGGTCGGGAAACTCGTCCG
>JBOGMR010000917.1:0-7675 GCA_050746825.1 Bryobacteraceae bacterium
CCTCGTAACTGCCCAAACGACTCTGCCACCCGGGATCGCGTTAACCGGAGCCGGACTTCTCTCCGGCACGCCGACGACGACCGGGAATTACACCTTCACGGTGAGAGTGAATGACGCGTCGGGGCAGACCGCTACTCGATCGCTGCAGATCACCATCATTCAAGGCTCGCCCGCGCTTACCCTCACTACGCCCTCGCCCCTCCCGCCCGCCGGAGTTGGTGCAACGTACAATGCCACGGTGCGGGCCACCGGTGGAACACCACCGTATCGCTTTTCTCTCGCCGGCGGAGCGATGCCGCCAGGTTTGTTGCTGAATCCCGACGGCACGATTATCGGCGCCGCAACCGAGCCCGGCACTTTCACCCCGAACATCCAGGTGACCGACGTGCAGAACCGGACAGCCGTCCGGCAGTACACGATCGTGGCTTCTCCGGCGCCGGTCATCACGAACACTTCGCCGCTACCCGGCGCGAGCGCGGGCACTGGGTACAACGTCACCTTCAACGCGACCAACGGAACAGCGCCGTATCGGTGGTCGGTGAATGCACTTCCAGCCGGGCTGACGCTGGACGCAAACTCGGGCGTCCTCGGCGGCACGCCGGCGCAGCAAGGTTCCTACACGTTCAACATCACAGCGACCGACACAATCGGCGTTGCCGCCACGAAGGCATTCACACTGGTGGTGGGTCCCCCGGGACCGGGCGTCCAGCTTTCCAGCGACAGCCTCACGTTTACCGGAGTCGCCGGCGGCCACTTTCCCCCGCCGCAGTTCTTTTCGATCGTCTCCGCCTCAGACGCTGCGGCCGGTTTCACTCTCCAACCGGACAATGTCCGGTGGCTCGCGCTTCGTCCTGCGCGCGCCGCTATTACGCCCGCCAGGATCGGCGTCTTCATCGACACCACCGGTATGGGAGCCGGCTCATTCCAGTCGCGAATCGTGATCCTCCAGGCGGAGGGGCGCCAGCAGACCGTCAATGTCACCCTCAACCTGATCGCCCGAGATCCGCAACTCGAAGCCGCTCCGGAACTGCTGCGCTTCGCCGGAACTGCGCAGGCTTTGGCATCTTCCGAGCAGGTGCTGCTGCTCCGCAACGCGGGCGGCGGAGGCTCGATCGCCTACAACGCCACAGTCAAGAGCGGCGCACCCTGGCTCAGAATCTCACCGGCCGCCGGCCAGACCAGCGTCAATGCGCGCTCCGTCATTCGTGCGACGGTGGACGCTCGCACGCTTGCTCCTGGCCCCTATCGAGGCGAAATCGAGATCTCTTCATCCGCCGGAGTTCGCACGGCTGCGGTGTCGCTTCTCGTACGCACCACAGGTCAGGCCATCGGCCTGAGTGTCGATGGACTGCGCTTCGACGCCCGCGCCGGCGGGGGAGTCGCGATCACCAAGAATATCAACGTGCTCGCGCTGGGCAACCTCGCCGTCAACTGGCGCGCCGAAATCGTCTCCGGCAGCGAGTTCCTGTCGCTCAACACGCTCAGCGGCCAGGCGACTTCGCAGACCCCCGGCGTCGTCACGCTCTCGGTCAATGCCGCCTCGCTCGCCGCAGGCGACTACTCCGCACTGGTGCGATTTACCGATCCGGGCGCGGTGAACAGTCCTGTCTATTTGGTGGTGGGCCTGAACGTGGCCGCCCAGTCCGCAACGGCCGCTCCCGATCCATCGCCCTCCGGTATGCTGTTTGTCGCTGTCGAAGGCGGCGCTGCGCCTGCGCCGCAACAGCTCCGCGTCTTCGCGAGCCGCGCAACGCCTGTGGCGTTTCAGGCTTCCGCGATCACTACCGACGGCGCCAACTGGCTTTCCGTGACTCCCACTACCGGCGTCACGTCCACGGCGACCCTCGGCACGGCGAGCGTTTCGGTAAACCTCACCGGCCTACGCCGCGGTACCTACACGGGCGACGTCACGACCTCGATATCGACGGTCGCGATCCGCACGACGAACGTCACGCTGATCGTGCTGCCCGCAGGCGCCACGCTGGCCGAGGCCGAGTCGAAGGGCCGTGCCGCGGCGGGATGCCCGCCCACGCGCCTGGTCCCCACGCACACCGGCCTGGTGAACAGCTTCGCAACGCCTGCCGGATATCCGCAGGTGCTGGCCGTCCGCGTCGCCGACGATTGCGGCGATCCTGTCCCCAACTCGCAAGTCACGCTCAATTTTTCGAACGGCGACCCCGCCATTCCGATCCCGCGGCCGTCGAATCTGGCGCAGGCGGTCTATACGGCAACCTGGACGCCCAAACGCACCGACGTGCAAGTCACCGTCACTGCGACCGCCACTCACGCGACCCTCACGCTGGGAACCGCCGAGTTGACTGGCGCAGTAACTCCCGCGCAGACGCCGATCCTCGGCCGCAACGCAACGCTCAACAATCTCCATCCCCAGGCCGGCGCGCCCCTCGCGCCCGGCACCGTTGTGCAGCTCTTTGGAACGGATCTCGCACCTTCGATCGGAGGGCCCAGCACGGTGCCGCTGCCCACGACGTTCAACGGGACGCGCATCATTGTGGGAGGCGCGGAAGCCCCGCTTTTCTATCTCTCGCCCGGCCAGTTGAACGCGCAGCTCCCGAACGAACTGGAGGCGGGCAAGGAATATTCGATCCTGGTCGCGGCGGGGAATGGCTTCTCGCAGCCGGATACCATCGTCACGGCCGCCGCGCAACCCGGGGTGGCCGCCTTTTCGAACGGCGTCCTCATCGCCCAGCATTCCGCCGACTTTACCCTCATCACCGACGACTCGCCCGCCCGCGCGGGCGAAGTGATCACGATCTATCTGGTCGGCATGGGTGCGACGAATCCGCCCGTCGCCAGCGCGCAGCCCGCTCCGTCACCGCCCGCTACCGCGCGGACGCAGCCCGTGGTCACCATCGGCGATCGCACCGCCGAGCTGTTTTTCGCCGGCCTGAATCCCGGCGGGGTTGGCCTCTACCAGATCAATCTGCGCATTCCCGCCGGCCTTGCAGCCGGCGACTACGACGTCGTCGTCAAGCAGGGCGACGCACAGAGCAACACGACCACGCTAACGGTAAGGTGACGGGGTTCGCTGCCTGCGTAGGCAGGTCTTCGACCAGGCGCTGCTCGTAGCTTATTTCTTCTTCCCGGCCTTCCGCGCCATCGCAATCACCGCCTCGCGCTCGCCCTTGGTCCACGAATCCTCGATCAGCCGGTCCGTCAGGCCGGCGGCCCGGCCCAGCAGCGTGAACGCACCGATTGCGTGGCTCAGGCTCCGCCACCGCGCCATGTCCACCAGCGAATCGAGAGCCCGCTGCCGCACCAGATCCAGCACGCGCTGGTTGCGATCGTCGGTCAGGTTCAACAGCACCATGACGGCCTTGTTCCGGTCCGTCCACACGATCGAGTTCAGCATCTCGACGAACCAGGTGGGCTCGATGTGGATCTCGAGGGAAGGATCGCGCGCCGCCAGCACCGCAATCGCACCGAGAGCGCGAATCGCATTGTTGCGCACCGATTCGCCGGAGTCCTGCACCGCGTACTGCAGTTCGTCGATCACGTCGCGCTTCTTCGGCGCGTATCCGATTACATGTGCCGCGATGGCCCGCTGCTCGGCGTCAGCGGAATTGCGCAGCACCTCGCGAAGCACGGCCAGATGCTTTTCGGCGAACTCCGGAAACCGCTCCTGGATCGCCCGGGTCTCCGGATCCGCCATCAAGGAATGGCCCGAACGAATGTCATCCGCCGTGTTGCCGCGCCGCACCGCATTCTCGAGAGCCACGAGGAACTGCTGGTAAGTCTCGACGATCTCTTCCGGCAACGCCGCGGTCCCTTCCGGCTCTGAGCGAAAGGGAAAATGCGGCGCGCCCTTCTCCTCGATTCCCACGAAGAGAATGGCTTTGCCTGCATCGCAGCAGACCCCGTGCATGCGAGCCCCCACGACCCCCGGGATTTCCTCGATCCGCTCCTCGACCGCCCCCTTCGAAGCCGGAAACGGATCCCCCTCTTTGACGCCCAGCGCCCTGCGCACACGCTCGACCGGCACCTTCCGCGGGCCGTAGAATTCGATCAGGCCGATCCGTGGCTGCGCCGCCAGTGTCGCGCAACAAATCAGGCTCAGGAGAAAGGGTCTCACCAGTAAGCTGACGCACCTGCGCCCGTTTTCGCTACGCTTGTTTTTCCGCCAGGGGTCCGATGACCGGCAGCACGATCTTTTGACCCTGGTAGGTTTTGTACAGCAGGTACAGCCACAAGGCCAGCATCGCCAACTGGAAAACCGGAATCAGCATCCATGCGAAGCGGAGGGCGGAAAACACAAAGACCGAGACAGCCAGCACCGCCAGGTGCAGGAAGATCGATTGGAACGCGTGAAAGCGGATGGTCCTGTTCTTGTTGTAAGGCGCAATCAGCAGAAACACAATTCCCGTAAACAGACCGAGCAGGTAGCACAATGCCGAGGCAACGTTATCCGTCAAGCCCGCCGAACCGGCGCTCGGGCTCGCTCCCGGCCCTGTTTCGCCTCCGGCCGCTCCCATGGGCGTCCCGCATTTGGGGCAGTAACGGCCCTCCACCGCCGCCCCGCAGTTCGAGCAAAATGGCATGGCCCCTCCTGCCTTTAGTGTACTCCCTGCCTGCTAAAATCAGTCACGAATGAATGGCGACACCCGGCCCATCCGCGACGAGGAGCGGTTCGATACGCCGGCGCTGGCGTCGTATCTCGAGGCGCAAGGGTTCCTCCGCGGTCGTGCGATTGCCGTCGAGCAGTTTCCGGGCGGGCACTCGAACCTCACCTATTTGATCCGCCTCGACGGCGGCGGCGCGGCGGAGGAATTCGTCTTGCGCCGTCCTCCGCTCGGCCCAGTGGCGCCGAAAGCCCATGATATGGTGCGTGAGGCGCGCATCTTGCAGGCGCTCCATCCGTTTTTCCGGCCGGCGCCGCGCCCGTTTCTCATCTGCGAAGACGCGGCCGTGATCGGCGCGCCGTTCTACATCATGGAACGCCGCAACGGCATCGTCGTCCGCCGCGAAAATCCACCCGAGATCGGCGGCGACACCACAGTGCGCCGGCTCGTAGGCGAGGCTATGCTCGATACGCTTGTCGAGCTGCACTCGATCGACGTCGCTCGCGCGCCACTCCGCGAACTCGGCAAGCCCGACGGCTTCCTCGAGCGCCAGCTCACCGGCTGGTTCGGCCGTTGGCAGAGAGCCCGCACGCGCGATCTGCCTGTGATGGATCGCCTCATGGACTGGCTCTCCAAAAGGATGCCGCCGCCCCAACGCGCCGCCATGCTTCACAACGACTTCAAGCTCGACAACGTGATGCTCGACCGCGCCGATCCTTCGCGCATCGTCGCAGTGCTCGATTGGGAGATGTCCGCCCTCGGCGACCCGATGATCGACGTGGGAATCCTGCTGTGCTACTGGCCCGAGGCCGGCGATCCGCCGTCGCGCCGCGATTCGATCAGCCCCGTCACTACCATGCCAGGCTGGCCGTCGCGCTGCGACCTGATCGAACGTTATGCCGCTCGCTCAGCTCTCGATCTGTCGGGAATCGGCTACTACGAAGTCTTCGCCATCTTCAAAGTCGCCGTCGTGCTTCAGCAGATCTACCATCGCTACCACCTCGGCCAAACTACCGACGAGCGATTCGCCGCCATGGAACAACGTGTGCTCGGCCTGATCGACATCGCCAGCGACCTGACGACGCGCTCCGCGATCTAACCTACTTAGGCTCGCGCCCTTCTTGCTTCTTACTTGCCGCTTCCTGTTTCTTCTTTTCTGCGATCGCCTTCACCTTCAGATCTACGCGCGCCGCTTCCTTGACGCGACCTGCTTTCTTCAGAAACATCGCGTACGCTTCGAGTGGCGTTTGCAGGTTCGAATCCTGCGGGGCGAGCACTTTCTCGCCCACCACTACCGAGAATGCGTAGTGACCCTCCGCTTTCGCGCTCTCGTCGAGCTCTTCCTCGACGACCGCCAGGCGGATTAAGCTCTCCATCACCGCCTTCGACCGGATCTCGAGCGCACGGGCGTAGAGCGGCTCCGCCAGTTCCCGCTTCTTCATTTCGTAATACAGCGCCGCGAGATTATCGAGGCTGGTCGCTACGGAGGGGTTGTCCGATCCGAGCGTCGTCTCCCAGATCGCGAGCGACCGCTGATACAGCGGTTCAGCCTCGTCGAATTTGCGTTGCAGCAAGAGCACCGTGGCAAGGTTGTCCAACGTCACTGCGACTTCCAGATGCGACAATCCCAGTGTGTTCTCGCGGTTCATCAAGGCGCGCCGCAGCAAAGGCTCCGCCTCGGCCGGGCGCTGCCGCGCGCGAAGCAGTGCGGCCAGCCGGTCCAGGATCACCGTTACGGCCGGGTGCTCCGCCCCGCCGGCCTTCTCCGCGGCGCCCAATGCGGACCGCAGCATATAGTCTGCTTCGTTCGGACGCTTTTGCTCCAAAAACACCTGCGCGACCCGCATCATATCGGTCGCTGCCTCCATGTGCTCGGGGCCAAGCACTCTCTGGCGGATGATCAGGACGCGCATGTACAAATCTTCGGCTTCTTTCCAGCGCGCCCGCGATTGGAAAAGCGAGCCTAAACGCAGCAGTGGATCGATCAGGTCCGCGTGCAGCAGCCCCGGAGTTCCGGCCACCGATTTCTCGCGCAGCGCCAGTGCTCGCTTGAGCAGATCCTCTGCGTCAATCGGCTTGAGACGCGAAAGCGCGGCCGCGAGCCGCACCAGCGCCGGATAGAGTTCCAACGAGTCCGCACCGGCTCGCTGCTCCTCCAGTTCGAGCGCGCGCCGCAGCGGCGGCTCGGATTGGGCGAACTTGCCCTGAAGCCGCAGTACCTCGCCCAGCGACGTCAATGTCGCGGCCGACTCCTCTTCCTCCAGCGCCGCCCGGTAAAGCTTCTCCGCCTCCGTGAGGCGCCCCTGCGATTGGGCGCGCCGGGCCGCCTCGGCCGCCGGAGCCTGCGGAGGCTGCGCGAGTGCGGCCAAGGCGAAAGCAGCCAACGCGCACACGTAGAGCACTAACGTTCGCATGCCTGTTGTAGACGGCAGCGGGCCGCGGCAAGTTCCCGCCGTCTTGAGGGCCCGGTCTGTCCTGCCAAAGTACGGGTGAAGCCGCACTGCACGGGCTCACACGTCGCGGACGCAGCGAAAGCTGATGTTGGTGGTCGCGCTGTCCGGTGTGTTCGAAGTACGCGCCGCCACACGGTAACGGTTGCAGTACGAGCGGTGGCACAGGTACGATCCGCCCTTCATCACCTTGGCAGCGCCCGTGGCGGGGCCCACCGGATTTTTCCGCGTCGCGGTCAGGTGCCAGGCAGGATCGAACCAGTCGCTCGCCCACTCCCAGGCGTTGCCCGTGATGGTGTAGAGGCCGTAGCCGTTCGGCGGGAACGCATCCACGGGACCGGCCGCCGTGTAACCATCCTCGCCTGTATCGCGATTGGGGAACTCTCCTTGCCAGATGTTGCAGAGGTGCCGTCCGTCCGGTGTGAGTTCGTCGCCCCACGGATAGACCTTCTGTTCAAGGCCTCCCCGCGCGGCGTATTCCCACTCGGCCTCCGTCGGCAGGCGCTTCCCCGCCCAGGCGCAATAGGCGGCGGCGTCATTCCACGAAATGTGCAGGGCCGGGTTTGCCGCCCGATTTTCGACGCTCGAATCCGGCCCCTCGGGATGGCGCCAGTCCGCACCGCTCACCTTGCACCACCAGTTCAGCCC
>JBOGMR010000918.1:0-5822 GCA_050746825.1 Bryobacteraceae bacterium
GCCGCGCGCGCTTCCTTCGAGCCTTTGTGTCTTTGTGGTAAAGAGGACAGTTCCCACTTCGTTCACCACCCTTAGCGGCGTCCCGGTCCGCGAGCTCTACACCGGCGCTGATCTCCCCGACATTGAATATAGCCGCGACCTGGGCGACCCGGGCGAATTCCCCTTCGTGCGCGGCATTCACCGCGACATGTACCGCGGCCGGCTCTGGACGATGCGCCAGTTCAGCGGCTTTGCCACGCCGGAGGAGACCAACCGCCGCTATCGGTATCTCCTGTCGCAGGGCCAGACCGGGCTCTCGGTCGCCTTCGATCTCCCGACGCTCATGGGCTACGACGCCGCCGACCCGATGTCGGAAGGCGAGGTCGGCAAGTGCGGCGTGGCCGTCAGCTCGCTCGAAGACATGGAAATCCTCTTCGAGGGCATTCCGCTTGAGACCATCACCACCTCGATGACGATCAACTCCCCGGCGGCGGTCCTCTGGGCGATGTATCTCGTCGTGGCCGAGAAGCAGGGCGCCGACTGGCGCAAGATTTCCGGCACGATTCAGAACGACATCTTGAAGGAATACATCGCGCAGAAGGAATTCATCTTCCCGCCCGCGCCTTCGATGCGCCTGGTGACCGACACCATCGAGTTCGGCGCCCGCGAGGTCCCGCGATTTCATCCCATCTCGATCAGCGGGTATCACATCCGCGAAGCCGGCTCGACGGCGATCCAGGAGCTGGCGTTCACGCTGCGCGACGGCGTCGAGTACGTCGAGTGGGCTCTGGCGCGCGGCTTGGCGATCGACGAGTTCGCCGGTCGTCTCAGCTTCTTTTTCAACGCGCACAACGACTTCATCGAGGAGATCGCGAAGTACCGCGCCGCGCGACGCGACTGGGCGCTGTTGATGCGAGATCGCTTCGGCGCGCGCGCCGAGCGCAGCCTGAAGCTCCGCTTTCACACCCAGACCGCCGGCTGCTCGCTCACTTGGCAGCAGCCCTACAACAATGTAGTGCGCACCGCGATCCAGGCCATGGCCGGCGTGCTGGGCGGCACGCAATCGCTGCACACCAACTCGCTCGACGAAGCGTACGCGCTGCCGGGCGAGCACGCGGTCACCATCGCGCTCCGCACCCAGCAAGTGATTGCGCACGAAAGCGGCGTCGCGGCCGAGCCCGATCCGCTGGGCGGCAGCTATTTCCTGGAACACCTGACGGACCTCTCCGAAACCGGCGCCTGGGACTACATCCGGCGCATCGACGATATGGGTGGAATGATCCCCGCTATCGAGCGGGGCTTCCCGCAATCGGAAATCGCGGACGCCAGCTATCGCTATCAGCGTGAAGTGGAGAATGGTGGTAAGATCGTCGTAGGCGTCAACGCATTTCAATCGGCGGACACCGAACCCATTGAGATTCTGCAAATCGACCAGAGCGCGCACCGCCATCAGGCGGAAAAATTAGCGCGGCTACGTGGGGAGCGGGATCAACGGCGGGTTGAGAGTTGTCTCGACGCTCTGAAAAGAGCGGCGGCGGATGACAGGTCCAATACGATGCCGCTGATTCTCGATGCGGTCCGCGCCTACGCGACCCTGGGTGAAATCTGCGGCGCGTTGCGTGACGTCTTCGGCTGTTATCAGGAGTCGAGCGTCATTTGAGCCCGGTCCATCGATGAATCGCAGGATCCGAGTCCTTGTAGCAAAACCCGGCCTCGACGGCCATGACCGGGGAGCGAAGGTGATCGCCCGCGCATTACGCGATGCGGGTATGGAAGTGATCTACACAGGCCTTCGCCAAACCCCGGAAATGATCGTCGACGCGGCTTTGCAGGAGGACGTGCAGATCATCGGATTGTCGATTCTTTCCGGCGCACACAATGCAATCGTCCCTCGGGTAATGGAGCTACTGCACCAGCGCCAAATGGACGACGTAAAGGTAATCGTGGGAGGGATTGTGCCCGATGAAGACGCCGCGGGGCTGAAGCAACTGGGGGTTGCAGCGGTGTTCCAACCGGGTTCCCCACTGGGAGAGATCGTGGACTTCATCCGGTCCACGGTGAACTGATCCGCCCGAAAACGGAGGGGAAATTGTCAGTCATAGAGCCAGGAAAAAGCTTAATGGAAGAAAAGTTGAAAATAGCTGTATTCATCGATTTCGACAACATCGAGATCGGCGTCAAATCGACGCTGCAGAGGGAGTTCGACGTGGCCGCAGTGCTGGACGCACTGAAGGAGCGCGGCGAAATCGTCACCAAGATTGCGTACGCCAATTGGGGCCGGCAGGATTCGTCCACGCGGCAAATGGCCGAGCACGCGGTGCAGATGGTCCAGCGCGATCCATCGCCGCGGGGGGACAAGAACGGGGCCGACATCAATCTGGCGCTGGATGCGCTGGAGTTGGCGTTCACTCACGATCACATCAACGCGTTTGCGATCGTGAGCGGCGACAGCGACTTCATCGCGCTCGTCAACAAGCTGAAGCAGTACAACAAGCTCATTTTTGTGGTGGGCGGCAAGGCGTTCACCAGCACAATCCTGCAGAAGAACTGTCACGAGTTCATCAGTTACGAATCGTTGCTGGTCGATACCGGCCGTGGCAGCGGCGGGGGCGGCCCGCGGCCTCAGCAGCACATTCCCAGGGAGCAGCGAACCGGACACCAGCAGCAGCCGCAGCAACAACACCGGAGGCCGGCGCCGCTCGATCTGAACCAGGCGATGCCGCTGGTGGAGCGCGCGCTGCAGGTCCTGGAACGGCGCGAAGTGCGCCCGCAACTCGGACTGCTCAAATCCACCATGCTGCAGCTCGACTCCACCTTCAACGAGAAGGCCTACGGGGCGAGCTCGTTCAGCGAATTCGTCGAGAAGCTCAAGAGGGGCGGCCTGGTCAACGTGACCGGCGGCGAAGGCCGCTACATGATCACGCGCAAGACCGACCATCCGGAGAAGCCCGCGGCCAGGCCCGAAGACGCCCTGCCCGTACTGCGCGACCTGCTCGAAACCCACCGCATCGAGATCGATGACGGCGTGCCGGTGCAAAGCGTCGTGGAATGGATGAGCACCGAGTACCCGGATTACGATTGGAAAGCATTCGGATTCCAGGAATTCAGCGAACTGTTGAACTACGCGCAGGACAAGCTTCTGGTGCGCATTCAGCCCAACGAGGAGACCGGGCTTACCGTCTTCCTCGGTCCGGAATTCCACCCACCGGCGGTTCCGGACGTTCCACCGGAAGTTCTCTCCGACGAGCAGCCCAAAGAGGAGCCGCAGCCGGTCGTCATTGGCCAGCCGGCGGCGCGCGGAGGGAAGCCGAAGAAGCCGCGCAAGAAGGCGAGCGGGGACAGTGTCGGCAATGTGGAGCCCAAACCGAAGCGTCCGCGCCGGAAGATCGGCGTGATGCAGTAGGCGGCTACCGCGTCGTCGCGCCGCCCCGGGCAGGGCGCGCGGGAGCGGCGCCGCCTCGAAAGGCCGGATCCATTGCGGCAATGTCGACGCGATAGCTCACGGTCTCAGAAGCCGGGAATGCCTGCGGTGTTTTCTGCGTGACCTTTCCCGTCGCAGCCCACTCGGCTCCGCGCTGAAAGGTCGTGATAAAGCCGACGCAACTCAGGGCGGGAATGTCGTGTCCCATCACGGTGTGGAAGATTCGCCCCTTGCCGTAACTCAGAACCATGAGAATCGGCTCGTCGCGGCCGGTGCCCTTGTTCGTCGGATCGGAATGCGCGGTCGCGAGCACTGTCATGTTCCTGCCCGGCCCGCGGAGAGTCGCGTAGAGTTCGTCGCCTGCATGCATCCAGGCTTTGGGCAGGCCCTTGGTGATCGGGTGGTCTGCCACGCGCATGTCGATCCGGTAAGGCAGACGCGCGCCGTGAGAACCGGCCGATCCAGCCGACGGATCAGAGACCAGTTTTCCCTCCTTGAAATACCACAACGGACCTGACTTTTCGTTCCTGTTTCGCCACCCGCCAATCCCGATCATCTCGTTGTAGGCGGGCCATTCCGCGAACGCATTGTCGGCGGCGTGCACGGAGACCAGGCCGCCGCCTTCTTTCATGTACTGCTCGAACGACGACTTTAGCTCCGCGGGCCAGTCGGGCGCGTCGTAGTTCGATACCACAACCTGATACTTCTTGAAGTCCGGTTTGAAGGAGCTGAAGTCGCCGCCCGATTGCGGTGCGGTGACCACGTCCACCTGGAACAGGCCGCTGTCGTCGAGCTGTTTTTTCAGGACGGGCGTGACGAGCTGCCAGGCGTGGTAAGGGCCGCCGCTCTGGCCGTCGAGAATCATGACGCGGATGGCGGATGCGGCGGGCGACGACGCCGCAAGGGCGAAGAGAATCAGGCTTGCGGAGGCTGTGTGCACAGTCCGATCATAGCTCTTCCGAAAACACCTCTCCTTGCGACACTGGAGCCGAAAGGTTGCCGAATCCTGCGGCGACGGCGGTTCAGCGCAAATGTTGCCGCAGCATCGCGAGCACGGCGCTGTGACCCATCTTTTCGGCCCAGGGCCTGAGGCGTCGCCCAGGGCTCGGCGTCCGGTTCTGCGGGGTCCGCTCCGCGCGCCAGTAGCAGCTTCACCGATGAAGATGAGGTCACGGAAACGGAATGAAGTGAATCTGGACAACTGGACCAGATCATCGATCGCGGCCAGCGTGCGCCGCTGAGCCAGTCCGACGCCCAGAAGCTGAAAAGCGCCTTACACGCTCTGGCGGAAAGCTGCGCGGGAACCAGGAACACGGAGAAGACCCGCCAGGTGCTGCCCCCGGATACGACGCCGGCCGAGAAGCCCGATGCGAGCGATTCCGCAGTCCCCGGTCACGGGCGTAATGGCGCCGCTGCCTTCACCGGCGCAAACCGAGTTTGGATTCCGCACGCTACGCTCCACTCCGGGGACCGATGTCCGGAATGCCGCCGGGGAAAACTCTACCGCCAGCCCGAGCCAGCCACGTGCATATGCCTGGTGGGACGGGCGCCGCTGGAAGCCACCGTGTACGAGATGGAGCGACTGCGCTGCAACGGCTGCGGGCAGGTCTTCACCGCCGCGGAGCCGGAAGCAGCGGGTTCGGAAAAGTACGCGGTGACGGCGGTGGCCATGATCGCCTTGCTGAAGTACGGCACGGGAGTGCCCTTTCAGCGTCTGGAAAGGCTACAGGGGCAACTGGGAATACCCTTGCCGGCAACCACGCAATGGGAACGGATGGAGGCCGCAGCGCAACTGCTCCGGCCGGTGCTGGAGGAGTTGATCCGGCAGGCGGCGCAGGGCAGCGTGATGCACAACGACGACACCGGTATGCGGATTCTGCGACTGGTGCGCGAGCCGGGCGATAAGCGCACGGGAACATTCACAACCGGCATCGTGTCCATCGTGGGTGCATGGACCATCGCTGTGTTCTTCACCGGATGGAAGCATGCGGGCGAGAATCTGGCCGATGTGCTGAAGCGGCGCGCGCGCCAACTGCCGCCCCCGATTCAGATGAGTGACGCGTTGTCGCGCAACACACCCAAGCTGGAAGGCGGCCAGACCTTGCAGGCCAACTGCCTCGCGCATGGAAGACGGCAGGTGGTGGAAGTGGTGGAGAACTTTCCCGAGGAATGCCGCTATGTGCTGGAGACGCTGCGCGGTGTGTATCACCACGACGCACTGGCGCGGGAAGGGGAGCTTTCCCCGGAAGACCGGCTGCACTTCCATCAGGAGCACAGCGGTCCATTGATGAAACAACTGCATGCGTGGATGGAGGTGCAGCTTGCGGAGCACTGGACCAAGCTGACGCTGTTTCTGCGGCAACCCGGTGCACCGATCGATAACAATATCGTCGAACGAGCCCTCAAGAAAGCCATCCTGAAC
>JBOGMR010000919.1:0-8894 GCA_050746825.1 Bryobacteraceae bacterium
CCCTTGTGACGCTCCGAAACAGGACACTCGCCGGCAAGCCGTGGCTGTGCTTCCCCACGATCCACACCCGGTTTGCTCCGGTGACCTGGCCACGGTGAACCCGGCAGAGTTCGCCAAGTTCAACGAAGCCCCTAGGGACGGCTTGAGTACGCCGTGTCAGATGTGACCAGCGGGTCTGACTCTCAAGTCGACCGCGGTGCAGCAGCCGGCCGCTTTGCAAGGGCTCAATTTCGCCGGTATTACCGACCTGCCGCACGCGAATACTCTTCGGCCGTGACCGGATTTCAAACGTGCTGATCACGGCTGTCGTAGCGGCATCGCTAAACGGCCGCGCGGTGGGTTCCACGACCATCAAGCTCTGCCCTCCGAGTTCGTTCAGGAACAGATCGCGCACGAGGCGTCCATAATTGACGTCGAGCCATTCGGCGGCGGTAATGAACGAGCCGAAATCACCTTCCTTGGCCTGAAGCACCGTAGCGAGGAAAAAGTGAACGTGAAGACCTGACAGTTGGCTGGCGTCATAGCCGAGGCGCCGTGCTTCCGCGCTTAGCCATTGCTTCCATTTGGCGGAAAGCAGGTGATGGCGGACATACGGCGGATTGCCCAGGTAAAGGGTTCTTCCTTCCAAAGCGGGCAGCTTCAAGTCACGATAATCGCCGACGATGATGCGGGACCGGCTCTCGTAACCCGCCGCCGCCAGATTCCCACGCGCGATCAACGTTGCTACGGGATCGACATCCACACCGATGAGCTCTGCTTGCGGGAACTTCCGGCCGGCGGCCAGCAAGAATCGTGCCGAGCCTACGCCAGGGTCGACGATCCGCTTCGGTTCGGCGCGTCCGGACGCCTTCTGGAAGGTGGCCGCCCAATTGACCATGGCCTTGACGATCGTAGTGGGTGTATAGGTGGCGCCCTGCTGGCGGCGCTGTTCCGGCGTCCGGAGCAACGTGAAGGCATCGCCAAGCGGATCGCGTTGCCTCCCAATGCCGCGCTTCAGGTCTTCGGCGGCAGAAGCTGTACAGTCTCCAGCACGGCGGATCAGAGCCATTTCCGCGGAGCAGAGCTGCGAAACTCGTCCACCGCCGAGCGCCACTGCCGCGGCAACCAGGTCGTCTTCGGTTTCCAGTCCCAGGCGGATATGGGCTGGCTTCATGGCTTCATCCTCGAAGGCGAATGCCATTTGGCGTAGTCGCAATGCCACAGCCTGCTTATCGGCGGCAAATTTGATGTCATCATAACGCGAAGCCATCTGCAGCGTCCATACTTACTGAGCAGGTCCGGGCAAGTCCGGGGCACTTGCGCGGTTTATCCAGTAGAAGAGGGGAAGCCGAACTCGAGTAGCCCTGTTCGATCGATTCGTCATCGAGCGGCAACCGCTGCATAAATACTGGCGAGCGCGCCAAAGAGGGTAAGCAATACGATGTGGGCGGCCACAAAGCGGCGGCCGAGGGGCCAGCCTTTGTGCCCGAAGTAGATGAGGTCGACCGCGATGCGAGCGATCCAGTAGAGGCTGATGAACCCGGCGAGGAACACGGCCGCGCGGTCACGTGCCAGCATTTCGTTGTGTAGCAGAAGTGTCAAGGCGCCGAAGGCGACGATGGTCAGCACGGTGAAGCCGCCGTAGGTCCACATGAGTTTCCGATTGAGCGGGGAGAGGCGCGCAAGCTCCGATTTCCACGCGAGACGCTTCGGCGCCTGGAAGCTGGCGGCCAGGACGCAGAAGTGCCCAAGGCCGGCCAGCCACAGCGCAGTGCTGAGCCATTCGGTCATCGGAGACGACCGAAAGCCGCGGCGGCGTAGATCGCGCCGGCCGTGAGGACCGCCGCGCTCATGAAAAAATTTGCGACCCAGTGGCGGCGCTTGATTTCGGGGTCGAAGTAGAAAAACTGGATGGGAAATCGCAGCAGCCAGAAGAATGCGAGGAAGCCGCTCAGCCATGCAAAAATCCCCTGACCGCGAGCCATCTCCGGAGCGAACCTGAGCGCCACGCAGCCGAAGAAGACGATCACCAGCACAATGTAGACGGAGTGCACCACAAAAACTTGCCGGACGACCGGCGAGAGCTTGGCAAGATTTTCGCCGTAGTGCAGCTTCTTGGGGAGCAGAAAGTTGGCCGAGGCGATGATCAGGTGCAGCACGCCGGCGAGTTGGATCAGCAGAATCGTCAGTTCCATGAATATTCTCCGTGAGGTGTGGCGCCGAGGGCGGCAAGAAACGGCAGGATCACGCCGGTCACAAACGGCTCGTGAAACAGGAGGGGCGCCGGCAGGATGACGAGGGTGAGTGCGAACACTCGCCCACCGAGGCCGCGATCGAGACCGAAACGGCGGCTCAGTAGCACGGCGAAGCCCTGCAGCACGAAGTACAGGGTGGGACGTCCGTAGCCGCCGCGCGCCGGAATCGAGAGCACGACATCGTGGACCAGGCCGGAGGCGGCGAACGCCGTCATGGTTGCGATTGGCGCGCCGAAACGCGCGAGCGGGCGAAACACCAGATCGTGTGCGAGCGCGCGGAACGCGAGATTCCAGCGGCGGCCCCAGAAGTCGGCGAGCGATGTAGCGAGAAGCGGGGCGCGCATCAGCGGCTCCGCGGCGACACCCATGGACTGCCAGGCCAAGGCTGCCAGATGAAAAACGCCGAAGTGGAGAACGAACACCAGCCCGATCATACCGGTCCATCCGGCGGCCAGCGGCCATGCGAACGGGATCGCCGGCAGGGCGCGCCAGATCAGGAACACGCCAAGCAGCGTCTTGCCGGCGGCCGCGATCCACTCCGTAACGCGAGGGCGCGGAGCGCGGCGCAGCATGAACCGGCGCGCGTCCATGCCCGGCCACGCGAGCAGGAATCCCCACGCGCGCCATCCAGCGGCTGGAATTGCTGCGCGCCGCCAGGAGGTCCATTTGAGCGCCACGAACAGCGACGCCGCGAGAGTCCACATGGCAACCCAGGCTGGGACTTCAATCGGCATAGACGGTCTCCAACAGGCCTAGTACGCGTTTTCTCACCGGCCGCAGCAAAGGGTTCTTGGCGAGCTTGATGAGCGTGACAACCAACGGAAGACTCTGCGCCATGAGCTGCGCGGTCCGGGTCTGGTTCGGCGAATGATCGTAAAGCCAAAAAAGAATCAGCCCCATCTGGTAGAGCCAGAGAAGGCGGGGCAGATGCGGCGCCAGATCGGACGGCGCCTTGACGTCGCTGCCTTCGATTGCCTGGGCGAACTGGCCGATGTTCTGCTCGCGCAGCTCGCGCGTTTCCTGGCTGAATGGGGACAGCGGATGCTTAGGGTCCCCCGCGTGCCGGAGCAGCGCGCCGAGAAACTTGCGGTTAGGCTCAAAATATCGCAGCGTGATGTCGAGGACCGCGGCTACGCGAGCTTCGAGCGTTTCGTGAGCGGCCAGCGCCTCATCGGCCAGATCTCGCCGGTCGCTGGCAGCGCGCTCGTAAAAAGACAGGACGAGCGCTTCTTTCGATTCGAAGTAATAATATGCTGCGCCGACCGCCATTCCCGCTTCGGCGGCGATCTCGCGCATCGTGGTCTCCTCGAAACCGCGCTCGCGGAACAGCGTGAGGGCGGCGGCGAGGATGCGCTCTCGTGTTTGCTCAGCCTTGGATGGAGTCTTTGTGGTCATGGGTTCACCTTGATGAGCGCTCCCTCGAGGTCGCGGCTTGCCGGCCACGGCGCGTCCCGCTCTAAACATGTTTTGAACATGTTCAACTACAGTGTAGAGGCCTGTACCCGTGTTGTCAAGGGGAATTTGAACGTGTTCAGTTCACTTGGCGGCGCCGCAGGCCGGCCTTCAAGGCCGGACGGATTAGCGAAGCCTTTGGGTCAGCTTCTCGAGTTCCTTGCGGAACAGGGGATTCTCGGGAAAATCGCGCGTGAGCTCGGCGAGCGTGACGTGGGCCTCGCGAGGCTTCTTCTCGCGAATATTCAACAAAGTGAGCACGATCTTGGCGAACGGCTTGAGGTACCGGCCCTGCTGAGCCGCCAGCGTCAAATTGCGGATTCCCTGGTCTTTGCTGCCCTTGATGTCGTCGATGCGGACAAACCAGCGTACAAAAAACGGCAAACTCCCGATGAGGTAATCGGCCAGGCCCGTGCTCAGGTACGCATCATAGAACGTGGGGTCGGCCTTCAGGAGGCGCTGTGCGTAGCCGGTGGAACGCTTGACGGACGACAAGCTGCTGATCTGCCGCTTTTCGACTAATGCCGTGTAGTCGGTCACGACGCCATACGTGATGCACAGGCTGAACAGCGCATTCGTATCGCCGGCGTTGGCGCTCAGCAACTTCTGCGCTCGCGCCTGCGATTCATTGACGGCCTTGAATAGCAGCGTCCGGACACCGGGATCAGGCTTGAGTTTCTTGCGCTCGACGATGCGTTTGTCGTCGGCAAAGAATTCGCTTTCGAGGATGCCGAGCCGGTCGAGCTCGTAGAAAAGATAGGCGGAAGCGCGAATGGAGTGTGGGAAAGGATCGTCCGGACTTGCCGCAGTGGCGCGGTTGAGGATCACATGAGCGCCCGGGAAGTCGAAGTTGTACAAACGCGCGAAGGCGACGTCCATCTCACCGGCGCAGACCGGGGCGAGGACCGCAAAAACGGCGATGATGGGCGAACTTCTAGCGAAAGACACGATTAAAGAACTCGCGCGTTCGTGTACGGATCTGGTGAAGCGTAGCATTGAGCCGCTGCGCATGCAAGCGCTCGGGCGTCCAGCGGCGCACGAGTTCGGTGAGGATTTCCATCTGGCCCTGGGAGGGAGGGAGCTTGCCTTCCGCGTGGCCGGAGCCGATCCGCATGCCGTGATCGATGGCGCGGTAAAATACGGCGGCGTCGCGCAGAAAGTCGGCGTCTTCGCGATCGAGATGACCCATCTTTTCGATCACGTCGATGCGCTGCGGCGTGTTAAGGACTTTGAAGAAGATGCCGGCGCTCTTCAGTCGCAGGTACATAAGCGCGAAATCGATGTCGTAGTAGCCGCCGCGGCCCGCTTTGAGCGGATTGCGGGCGCCCTGCTCGCGCTCGAGGCGCGCGCGCATGTCGGCGAGTTCCTGGCGGGAACGGCCGCTCTGGCCGTAGCGCCGCCAGTCGACGTCCTGCAGTTCGTGAAGAAAGGCGGTGCCGCGCTCCACCTCGCCCGCGATGCAGCGCGCCTTCATATAGGCAATGCCTTCCCAGGCCTCGGCATGGCTCGCGAAGTACTCTTTGTATGCGGACTCGTTCTGGACGAGCGCGCCTTCGCGGCCGTTTGGGCGGAGCCGCGTGTCGACCGAGAACATGAATCCATCACCGGTGTAGGAGCTGATCACGTCGATGGTCCGCTCGGCAACGCCGGTCCAGAACAGGACGTTCGAGGCTTCGCGGTCGGGAATGACGAAGACCAGGTCGGCGTCGGAGGCGAGGTCGAATTCGCGCATGCCCAGACGGCCGAGCGCGATGACGAGCATGCCGCTTCCGGCGCCGTCGCTGATTGGCTGCTGGCTGGTCTGCGCCTGGCGGAGTGCGGTGCGGAAAGCGGCGGAGATGACTGCGTCGGCGAGATCGGACGTCTGTTCAAGCGTGTCAAAGATCGGTTTGTGGCGGAAGATGCTTTCGCTCTGGACGCGAACCATCTCGCGGCGAAAGAAACGGCGGAGCTCGCCGGGGTCGAGCGGCGGCGTGGGCTCGGTCTGACGGGGTGTGGGGCAGAGCTCGGCGATCAGCTCCGGCGTCCGGATCAGCTCCTCGCCGAAGTATTGGCTGTGCTCGAAAAGGTCGAGCGCACAGTCGGCCAGCGCGGGATCGGAATCGAGGCGCGCGAGCCAGTCGGGATTGGCAAAGATTTTTTCGAGGAAATGTTCGAAACGAAGGCGCCCGCGCTGCAGGCGCGCCCGGGCCACTACGGCTCCGAGCTGCGGGGCGCGCTGGTCCAGAAAGCGCGTGAGATTACTGGCCGGGGCGACAGGTTCCGGAGTGGTCTCCGGTTCGGCGACGCCGGACGACGCCGGAAGCGGAGAGTAGTACATCGGCTGCTGGGCATGAATGACGCGGCGGTAGATTTCGCGCACGCCGGCAAGGTGGGCCTTCAGACGAGCATCGACGAACTCCCACGCGGCGGCCGGCACGCCGGGCGCCGCCGGTATTTTGCGCGCAAGAATGTCGAGCGCTTCGGGATCGGTTGGCAGGGTGTGGGTCTGCCGGTCCTCGTCGAATTGCAGGCGGTGTTCGAGATTCCGTAAGAATTCGTAAGCCGAAGCGAGTCGCGAATATTCGCTTGCGGAGAGTAGCCCCTTGTCGCGCAGCCGGAACAGCGCGTGGAGCGTGCCGCCGTGGCGCACCCAGGACTCGCGGCCGCCGTGCAGGCGCTGCAGACACTGCACGAGGAATTCGATGTCGCGAATGCCACCGGGGCAGAGCTTGACGTCGACCGCGGCCCGGTTGATGCGCTTGCCGGCCAGTTTTTCCCCGATGCGCTGGCGCGTCTCGGAAACCGATTCGACCGCGCGAAAGTCGAGGGTGGTCGAATAGATCTTCGGTTCGACGGCGTCGAGCAGCGCCTTGCCGAGGTCGCGGTCGCCGGCCGGGACGCGCCCTTTGATCAGCATTTGCAGCTCCCAGTCGCGGGCGCGCGTCGCGTAGTATTCGCGCGCCCCGTCGAGCGAGATGCACACCTCGCCGAGCTTTCCGTCGGGACGAAGGCGAAGGTCGACCCGGTAACAGAGGCCCTCGGCTGTGTAGGTCGACAGGAGCTTGGTGTACTGGTTGGCGAGCTTCTTGAAGAACTCTTTGTTGGTGATGGGCGCCGGACCGCTGGTTTCGCCGTTGGCCTCGTAGAGGAACATCAGGTCGATATCGGAGCTGTAGTTGAGCTCGCGGCCGCCGAGCTTACCGAGCGCAATGACGGCGAAGCCGCATTCGTGGCTCGCGCCGCCCGGCCCAGGCGCGAGCGGGATGCCGTGACGAGCCGTGAGTTCGGCGCGAATGCCCTGGTAGGCGGCTTCGAGGATCGCGCCGGAGAGGCTGGAAAGTTCTTCGGTGACGTCGGAGAGGCTGGCGATCCCGAGAACGTCGCGCAGCATGATGCGCAGAATCTTTCGCCGCCGGAATCGCGCGAGGGCAACCGCCGGCGGCGCTCCCGTGGGCTGGCCCAGAAAGTCGGCGAGCCGGTCGCGATACTCGTCGGGCGTGAGAACCCGGTGCATGTCGCCGGCGGTGGCAATCTGCAGCAGCCATTCGGGCTGGCGAATCAATTCATCCGAGAGGAAGTTGCTGTAGGAGAACGTGGTGATCAGATACCGGAGTGCCGCCGGAGAACTGGCGATGCGGTCGAACGCAGCCGGGCACTCCGTACGAAATCGGCTGAGAAACCGCCGAGCGCGGTTTGGATCGGGAGACGAGGCGAGCAGGATCTCTATTCGTGCCGCGATTCGCTCCGGGAGGGGATGTCCGGTGGCGGGTTTCTGATCGACCGGTATCAGGCGGACGGAGCCTCCGCTTGAATTATACAACCCCGGCTTTACGGGGACGGCAAATGAGCTTCCTGAAACCGGGGAGATTTGCCAAAGACCGATCACGAAGTGTTAACGGAGTTCGATCTCGATCACTCCTTCCCGGAGTCTTGCCTCTCGAACACATAGGGATCGTCTAAGGCCCGTGTTCTCAAGGGCGTTGGCTCCGCCTGTCACGGTTCGAATCCCAAGACACTTGTTCCGCCCGTGTTGGTCGAGATCGGTGAGATCGCGACCGGCCTCTTCTCTCCGGCCCTCTCCGCCGCCGAAGCGAGCCGCCCAAGCCAACCATTGCCGTCGCGGTCCCGTCATGATAGACTTGTATCTGCTTATGACAGATATTGACCTCCCGGCGCTCGACCGCGAGCTGAAGAAGGGCGCTGCGGAGTTGCTGCTGCTGTCCGTGCTGGAGGCCAGACCCCGCCACGGCTACGAGCTCGGCAAGCTGATCGAAACGCAGTCGGGCGGGCGGTTGGTGTTCCACCTCGACTCGCTCTATCCGCTGCTCTATCGCCTCGAAGAGCGCGGCTGGATCAAGGGGACGTGGGTCGAGAAGACGGGCGAGCGCCGGCGCCGCTTCTACCGGCTCACGCCCACAGGTCAGCGTGTGTTGTTGCGACAGCGTCAGACATGGGATGAGTTCGTCGAGGCCGTACGGCTGGTCACGGGAGGCGAACATGCCTGACTGGAAACTGCATATCCGCCCGCGCCTCGCGTCGCTGCGCCTCTCGCCGTCTCGTGAGGCGGAGATCGCGGAGGAACTCGCGCAGCACCTCGACGATCGGTGGCGGGAACTCGTCGCGCGCGGCGCGACGCCCGGCGAGGCGGCGCACACTGCCAGGACCGAGTTCGACGGCGCCCGGCTCGAAGCCCTCCTGGGAACCCTGCGCCAGGCGCACTGGCACGAAACGCCGCCGCCGGGTCCGGCGCGCGCTTTCTCGTTGGACAGCGTGCGGATCGATCTGCGTCAAGCCATCCGGGCACTCAGGGCGACGCCCAGCTTCACGCTCGGCGCGCTCCTCGTGCTGGCGCTGGGCACGGGCGCCACAACCGCGATCTTCTCGGTCGTCGACGCCGTCGCGCTCCGGCCGCTGCCGTTCCCCGGCCCCAACCGCATCGTCGCGGTGGGGGTGCGCGCGGACGCGACCGCCGCCGGCGCGAAGGGACCACAATGGGGCGGGCCCGCTCGAAAGCAGCCCTGGGCCATGCCGGGCGCCAAGCCGCCCGACGCGGACGCCCTGATGAGCATAACGTCTCAGGACTATCTGGACTGGGCGGCTCGGCAGGAAGTCTTTGAGTCGATGGCGGCCATCGCCGGCGCCGGCGAGTACATCCTTCAGCGTCCGGGCGCCGAACCGGAGGTGATTACCGGCTACCGGGTGTCGGCGAGTTTCTTCGACGTGCTG
>JBOGMR010000920.1:0-3983 GCA_050746825.1 Bryobacteraceae bacterium
TTGCAGCTCGGTATCGACGAATTGAAACTGCCGTGAGATCAATTTGCCGATGTTCAGCACGAGGTCGACTTCGCGCACCCCGCGCCGCAGAACGTCCCGCACTTCGTACAGCTTCGCCGCCGTCGTAGTGGAGCCGTGCGGGAACCCTGCGACCGTGCCCACCGCGACTCCGCTGCCCTCCATCATTCGAACCGCCAGGTCGACGTCGCTCGGACGCACCGTCACGCTCGCCACTTGATGCTCGCGCGCCACACTGCATCCTTCGGCGATGTGCTCGTCATTCAGCTCCGGGCGCAGAAGCGAGTGATCGATCATTTTGGCAATGTCTTCGTAGCGCGCCAGCGGCGGCCGCGGCTCAGTCAAGTTTGGATCCATAGGGTCATCGTAACTCAGGCGTGGCGACCGGGTCAGTGCTTTGAAAAGCCCGCGTCACTTCCCCGCGCCAAGCACTTCGCGCACTTTGGCTGCCAGACCGGATGGCGTGAAAGGCTTGTTCAAAAACGCCGTTTGAGGATCGAGAACGCCATGATGAACGATGGCGCCGTCCGTATACCCGGACATGAAAAGCACCTTCATCTCCGGGTGAAGTGGCGCCAGGCGCTGCGCCAATTCGCTGCCGCTCATAGCCGGCATGACGACGTCGGTGATCATCAGGTTGATCTCGCGGCTCTGCTGCTCGCACAGCAGCAAGGCTTCACCGCCGTTTCGTGCCGCCAGCACGGTGTATCCCCGCGCATGTAGAATCCGGCACACCAGTCCTCGAACGGCATCTTCATCCTCGACGACCAGCACCGTCTCTGAACCCCGCTGCGGAGCCGCTACGGGAGCCGCTTCCGGGATGACGGGCGCCCCTTGCACTCCGGGTAGGTAGATTTTGAAGACGGTGCCATGGTCCACCTCGCTATAAACCAGGATGGCGCCGCCGCACTGCTCCACGATTCCGTAAACCGTAGCCAGACCGAGGCCTGTGCCCTGTCCCTGAGCCTTTGTCGTGAAGAACGGTTCGAATATCCGGGCCTGAGTTTCCCCGTTCATCCCGATGCCGGTGTCCGTTACTGCCAGCATCACGTAAGGACCTGGCGGCACCGGAATGTGCCGCTCAGCGAACTCCTTCTCAAGATCCACGTTGGCCGTCTCGATCGTCAGCTTGCCGCCCTTCGGCATGGCGTCGCGTGCGTTCACAGCAAGATTCATGATGATCTGTTCGATTTGCCCCGGGTCGGCTTTCACCCACTTGAGCCCGGAATCGAGCGCCGCAGTCAACTCAATGTCTTCGCCGATCAGCCTTCGGAGCATTCGATCCATTTCGGTCACGATGACGTTGAGATCGAGAACCCTGGGTTGTAGGATTTGGTTCCGGCTGAACGCCAGGAGTTGCCGCGTCAATGAAGCCGCCCGTTCGCCGGCCCGGCCGATCTCGCGAACCTCCTGGCGTAACGGGTCCTGTTCTTTCAATTGACCGAGGACGATGGCGCTATACCCTGTGACAACGGTCAGCAGATTATTGAAGTCGTGAGCGACTCCGGCAGCCAGACGTCCGATGGCTTCCATCTTCTGCGCAAGAAAGAGTTCCCTTTGCAGTTGCTTATGGTCCGTGATGTCGCGAGCGATCGCCGCGGCGCCCGCAATACCGCCACCTTCCTCCCGGATCGGAGACATGGTCAGGGCGACGTCGATGAGGTCACCGGTCTTTCTCACCCCTTTACTCTCGTAGCGGCTGATGCTTCCTCCGCGTCGAAGTGCTTCGATGGCCTGGTTGAGCGTGTCGATGTCCTCCGGTGCGAAGAGGATGGATACCGGCTTGCCCCGGATCTCCTCGGCCAGATAACCGTAGATCTGGGCAGCTCCTGCATTCCAACTCGCAATCGCTGCGTCCAGGCTAATGCCGATGATGGCATCCTGCGATGACTCAACGATGGAAGCGAGGTGATCGCGACTTCGCTCCGCTCGCCTGCGCTCCTCTCGGTCGACCCTTTCGTCCAAGGCTCGCTGCACCGCGAGAGACAACCGGGCGGGCCGGTCCTTGAGGACATAATCGGTCGCCCCCTTCTTGAGGCAGTCAACCGCCGCCTCCTCTCCGACTGTGCCGGTGATGAGGATGAACGGGATGTCCTTGCCCGTCTGATTGAGCATCTCGAGGGCTTCGATTCCCGACCAGCTTGGGAGTTTGCAGTCCGCCAGCACGATGTCGTAGGTTTTCGCCTGCAGCGACCCGGCGAACTCTTCGGGCGTTGCAACCACATCGGCGGTCACCTCGAACCCGGCCCGTTCCAGTTGTTTACAGTGAAGCTTTGCCTCGCGAGGGCTGTCTTCGACGTACAGCACCCGCAATGCTCGACCCAAACGGCGTGGGTTTTGCCCCTCAGGTGTGCTCATTTCACTTCAGCAGGTTTCGGAATCCGCGGGCCCTCTTCGATCCCCTCAATCCTCGCCACCTCCTCCGCCCGGCTTGGTGGGCGGATCGAAAGCTTGACTGGCGTTCCAGGGGTTTGCGATGCTTCGGGTGCTGGCTGCGGAGTCTGTCCGGTACCAGCATCTCGATTTTCTGTCCGGCCATTTATTCCCTCGCGAATCCGAACAGCTTTTCCACCTGGGCATTTACCGGGACAGCCGTCCCTCACGGAGCGCCAATTGGACGCCTTGCTGGGCCCGGTCAGGCTCCGTGAAAAGGCTCTTGAAAGGAACTCCGACAGCGAGCGAGAATACGCCCCGGTGGTCTTCACTTCCTCCTCGAGGCGCAACTGTTCGGAAATATCCTTGGAAATCAGCAGAAAGCCGACGTGCTTTCGGGATGAGTTACTTTGTTTGGTTATCACCACCGAGGCGACGAAGGTTCTTCCATCTCTGCGCACACGCGCGAGCGGACCTTCCCACTTGCCATCGCGGAGCGCGGCTTGCATCATGTCTTCAGGCCGCCCGGCCGCCACGTCTTCCCGGGAGTGCGGCAAGGAAACGTGAGCCTTGCCGATGACCTCCTCGGGTTCATAGCCGTACAGCAGACGGGCGCCGTCGTTCCAGAGCTGAATCGTTCCGTCCGGAGCCAGGCCGATAATCGAATACTGCGTGGAAGCCTGCAGGATATTTTCGAAGAAGATATTTTCGAAGAATTTGACGATCTGGTCGGGCTCGCTGAGAATACTGCGATCGAAAAGCTTACTGATCATTAGCACTTCCCCAGTCGCAGAAGTCCATCCTCGGTAGACGTTACGGTTCGCCTGGAACGAGACGACAGCACTAAGGAGTCTTCCTGCTCTGCGCTGCCGATTGCGTGACCGCCCGCGCGAATTGTGGAATAAGGAGAGGAAGCCCTCGGAGATTTTGGGTGGGACGGCTCGCTCGACCCGAGCAGATTGGACAGCCAGGATAACGCCTTGGCTCCCCCGTCCACTTGCTATTCTACTCGCTCTCCGGCCGGTACGCCAAGACCTAATAAAAACTTCGTCCCGCTTCGTCCCGGACGCACTTGGAGCCGATCCGTTGGGCTTGTCCAGGCTGGGGTAATCAGACGCCGGGCAAGTACCCAAACCGACCAGGCGTCAGTGAGAATTCCACTCGCGGAATTTCGTAAAGGCGGGCTTCTCGATAAGGAGTTTGAGCGAGGACTCCTCATCCTCTTTACGGAGTCTGGCCGAGTGAGCCGTGCGGTGCTCGGCGCAGCAGAATCTGCTTCCCAGGATCTGCCGCAAAGAGTTGAGCTTCTTACCGCACCACAGACACATAAGTAGGACCTATTCGCTAAGCGTACTAGACTCCGCATCCTCCTGTCAATAGGGGATGCAAAAAAAGTATTTGCCTTAGAGTAAGCAGTACTGTAGTACTGATGCCATCCTGTGCTAGCAGGATAGCCGGAACCTGACCAGACTGAGCCGCGACCGTCAGGGAGTGCCTCATGGGCCGACGGCCCACCCAAGGTGATGAAGACGCGGCCGGCATACGGGGTGTTTTCGGAGCCTTCTCCGCGTCTTCAACGGAGCGGTACACTC
>JBOGMR010000921.1:0-6809 GCA_050746825.1 Bryobacteraceae bacterium
GTGGGTGGGTCGGCGCGGCCATAGGCAGCGCTCAAGGCTCGCGTGGAACACATGGATTGCAGCCTCCCGATTCCGGGGAGTACAATCCTTGCATGCTTCGACGCAACTTCGTCACGTCAACCGCCGCGGGAATGACGGCGCTCTCGTCTTCGCGCGTCCTGGGCGCTAACGACCGCATCAACATGGCCCTGGTCGGCTGCGGCGGCCGAGGCCGCGGCGTGGCGCGCGATATCCGCGAAGCCGGCAACGTCGCCTACATTGCCGTGGCGGACGTCTACAAAACCAATGCCGGCACGGCTCGTGAATGGGCCGGCGCCGATGCCAAGTCCTTCCAGGATTTCCGAAAGGCTCTGGAATTGAAGGACGTCGACGCGGTCCACATCGCGACACCCGACCACTGGCATGCGATCGCTTCCATTCTCGCCTGCCAGGCCGGAAAGGACGTATACGTCGAGAAGCCGGCCTCGCTCACCATCCGCGAAGGCCGCGCGATGGTGAATGCCGCGCGCAAACATAAGCGTATCGTGAACGTTGGCACGCAACACCGCTCGGCGCCGCATTTCATGAAGATCGCCGAGATGATCCAGCGCGGTGACATCGGCCAGGTGAAGTTCGTCCGCATCTGGAATTACGCCAATCACACACTGTTTCCTATGAGCCCGATGCCCGACCGGGATCCACCTGCCGGCCTCGACTGGGACATGTACCTCGGGCCGTCGCCAAAGGTTCCGTTCAATCAAAAGCGATTCCTCGGAAGCTTCCGTTATTTCTGGGATTACTCGGGCGGCTACATCACCGACTTCGGAAACCATCGCCTCGATACGATGCAGCAAATCATGAACGTCTCGGCGCCGCACACCATCTCGGCGTCCGGTGGACTTTACGTGGTGAAGGATGGCCGCGAAACACCGGACTTCGTGTCGGTCACCTACGAGTACGATGGGTTCATCGCGACCTACGAGGGCTCAAACCTCAACAGCTATGGAATGGGAGGCCGCACGCCCGCGCATCGATATTACAACTCGCGTGGCGAGTGGGACCAGCCGAATGGCATGGCATTCTATGGAACTGAGGCTGTACTCGTTGCCGAGCGCATCGGTTGGGAGATCTTTCCCGAGCCGGACACGGCGACGATGGGCCGCAGGCGGTCAGAAGGCGAGGCGCCTCCTGTGCCCGCGCGGAAGCGTTCGCCGAACAATAAGCGCATGTGGGAAAACGTCGCCGAACCGACCAAGGCTCACGCGGCGAACTTCATCGAATCCCTGCGGTCGCGCAAGACGCCCAACGCCGACATCGAGATCGGCCATCGCGGAACTTCCGTGGCCCTGCTCGGCAACATCGCAATGCGGACCGGAAAGAAACTGCGCTGGGACGCGAAGAAGGAAGAATTCACCGGCGCGGCCGATGCGTCGGCGATGCTCACCCGGAATCTGCGGAAGCCCTGGGACCTCATCAAACTGTAGGTAGGGCAGGTCTCCGTGCTCTGCCCACGCCGGGATTCCCTCACAACCGCCGGTGCGATTGAAATGGCCCGCATTACAATTTCACGGCGTTTAGGCTAATGTACTCCTGAACCGTGTTCGATTCCGGTCCGATGTAGTGATACTGTTCGGCGTATTGCAGACCGTATTTCCGGCCGTTGGCTGCGTCATCCGCAAGAACGAACTGACGGATGTAGGCGCGGTTGGCTGCGGTGTCGGAGTTGCCGAGCAGTGGCAATCTCAGGCCTTTGGCGGCGAGTTGCCGGCGCAGTTGTGCGCCTTTCTCACCGGCCGGCCCCTGCGCTTTATTCTCGATCAGCAGGTCGATCTTGCGCTCGACGGTGGAGTTGATGTCGACCACGCGATTCACTCGCTGCTGAAACCGCGCGAAATAATACTTCTCCTTCACGCCGTGAGGCTGTAAGCCGGCGGCGAAGTGTTCCGGATAATCCTTGCTGCCTCCCGCCATCCAACACGCCGCCTCGACGCAGGCCGACGCTACATAGTGGTCCGGGTTTTCCTCGTAATGACCCCAGGGATCGTAGGTGATCACAGTGTCTACCTTCAGGAGACGGAACAGGAAGATCAAACGGCAGCGCAGTTTCCGGCCGCGACGTCGCGTCCATCATGTGGTTGTTGTAGTTGAGATCGAAGGTACGTTTGACGCCGAGCACGCGCGCGACGGCGTTGTTGTCGCGCTCGTTGGCCGACACGGTATCGGCGATCGTGCCTGGCCCCGCCATATCGTCGTTGGTGACGCGAATCAGATACGCGGTGTAGCCTTCGTCGATGAGCTTGAACACCGTTCCGGCCGCGAAGATGGGGATGTCGTCCGAGTGAGGCTGGATCGCGGCAAGCACTTTACCGGCGTGCGGCTTTCCTGGCTGCGCCCTCTCGATGACCAGGCCGCCGTGTTCCTCGAGCGATACCGCCTCACGGCTCCCGGCGGGCGCTTGCGCCTGCGCCGCAGCCGGCGCGGCCCCGAGTGCGCCTGCCGCGAGTGTGTTTTGAAGAAAGCCTCTTCGTTTCATGCGACGCATTCTATGTGAGCGGCGGCCGCGGAAGCAAACTGCCCGCTTGATGCGCACCTGTCCTGCCGCTGAATGAGCTGACTGATAAGATAATGGTGAATATGCGCTTTCTGATGGCTGTGCTTGCGGCCGGACTACTGCTCGCGCAAGGTTCGTCTACCGGCAAGAAATCCGCGCCGGCCAAAGTCGCCTCGACGTCTCCGGAGTCGGCGGGGTTTGAGAAGAACGTCCAACCGGTTCTCGCCAAAACCTGCCTGCCCTGCCACAACGACCGCATGCCGTCGGGCAGCTTGAATCTGGCTCCGTTCACAGCAGCCGCATCGGTCATCGGGATGCGCGATGACTGGGAGAGGATCCTGAAGAAGCTGCGCTCCGGAGAAATGCCTCCCAAGGGCGTGCCGCGTCCTCCTGACGAGCAGATGCGGGCGCTCGTCAAGCATATTCAGAGTGAATTCGAGCGCGCCGATCGCCTCATCAAACCAGACCCGGGACGCGTCACCGCACGGCGCTTGAACCGGAGCGAATACAGCAATACGATTCGCGATTTGCTGGCGGTTGATTTTCGCGCGGAACAGGATTTTCCGACCGACGACTCCGGCGAGGGTTTCGACACAATTGCCGATGTGCTCACAATCTCGCCCGTGCTGATGGAGAAGTACCTGGCCGCCGCCGAGCGTATCGCGGCGCGGGCTATCGGCGCCGATCCACTGCCGAAGAAGCCTCTCGAAGCCGAGTACAGCCGCAGAAACATGAACCTGCGGCGCGTGGAGATCGGCACGGTCGAGGCGACGCACCGCGTGGGGTGGGACGGCGAATACATCGTTCGCTTCGGTCTGCCGGGAGAACGCGGACCGGATGCCAAGCCCGTCACGATGTCGCTATGGATGGACGGCAAGCTGCTGCACTCGATCCCGGTCGAGACCAAGCCGTCGAAGCTGGTGTATTTCAATCCGTACTCGGAAGAGGAAATGCGCCTGGCGCTTCCCGAAGGCGACCACACTTTCCGCGCGGCGTTCGTCAATGACGAGTTCGTGAAAGGGATGTCCGAGCGGGACGCCTACGCCGATAGGAAGAACAAGTTCATCGGATCGATGATCTTCATCGGGCCGTTTCCGTCGAATGCGGAGAAGCCGAGCCGCAGGAAAGTCTTGATCTGCGATCCGAATACCGGAGCGGCTTGCGTAGAGAAGATTGTGTCGACACTCGCGCACCGCGCCTACCGGCGGCCGGTCACCAGAGCCGAGGTCGCCGGGCTGCTCAAGTTCGTTAACCTCGCGAAGGCGGAGGGGCAGTCCGTGGAACAGGGAGTTCAGCTCGCGATACAAGCCATGCTGGTGTCGCCGCACTTTCTTTTTCGCATCGAGCGCGATCCCGATCCGAACGACCCGACCAGAGTCCACAGGATCTCCGAGATCGAACTGGCGTCGAGATTGAGCTACTTCCTGTGGAGTTCGACGCCCGATGCCGAACTGCAGGGGTTGGCGGAAGCCGGAAAGCTGCGCGCACCCGGCGTGCTCGACACGCAGGTGAAGCGCTTACTGGCGGACGAGCGTTCGGCCGCATTCGCCGACAACTTCGCCGGCCAGTGGCTGGAGACCCGGAATCTCGAGGTCGTCAAACCCGATCCGCAAAAATTTCCGCAGTGGAATCCGGAACTGCGCGAGGCGATGAAGACCGAGACACGCATGTTCTTCGAATCGCTGCTGCGCGAGAATCGCCCGCTGGCGGATTTCCTCGACGCGCGCTACACGTTCCTCAATGAGCGCCTGGCGAAGCACTACGGCGTGGATGGCGTGAAGGGTCCGGACTTCCGGCGAGTGGATCTTGCCACGGATCAGCGTGGCGGGATACTGAGCCATGCGAGTGTTCTGACGGTGTCGAGTTATCCGACGCGCACTTCGCCGGTGATTCGCGGAAAGTACGTGCTGCAGAATATTCTCGGCGCGCCTCCGCCGGCGCCCCCGCCGGACGTGCCGGCGCTTGACGAAGAAGCAGTCGGCAACGCGGGCTCCCTCAGGCAGCAACTTGAAAAACACCGCAGCAACGCGATCTGCGCTTCGTGCCACAATCGCATGGACGTGCTCGGCTTCGGGCTGGAGAATTACGACGCGATCGGCAGGTGGCGGACGATGGACGGTAAGTTCGCAGTCGATTCGAGCGGTACCCTGCCGAACGGCAAATCGTTTTCTACTCCTGCGGAAATGCGGACCCTCCTCAAGGACAATCTCGAGGATTTCGCCCGCTGCCTGACCGGGAAGATGCTGATCTACTCGCTCGGACGAGGGCTCCAGCGCTACGACGCGCGCACGGTCGAGGATATCCAGCGGAAAGTAGCGGTGTCCGGATACCGGTTCCAGGATGTGATCCACGAAATCGTGAGGAGCCTGCCGTTCCAATCGAGGCGCGGCGACGGCGCCCGCACGGAAAAGCCGCCGGGGCAGAAGGCCCTGCGCGCTGCCGCCAGCCGTTAGCCTGTAAGCGCGTACCCTGATCAAGCCAGGGTGACTTACCAAAAATCCTGGCGTATAATTTGGTCAGGCCAATGTTTACTCGAAGAGCGCTCAATCGAAGAATGTTCCTGCGCGGCGCCGGGACGGCGGTAGCGCTGCCGTTCCTTGATGCCATGGTCCCCGCGCTGGCGGCAAGCAAGTCGCAGGCGCCGGTGCGAATGGCTTTTGTGTATGTGCCGAACGGCATCGACATGCGTAATTGGAATCCGGAGTACGAAGGCAAGCTCCAGGAGCTGCCGCGGATCCTCAAGCCGCTCGAGCCGTTCAAGCAGGACATCACGCTGCTCGGAAACCTCACGCATAACAACGGACGTGCGCTGCTCGATGGCGCCGGAGATCACGGGCGCTGCTGCGGCGCGTACCTCACCGGTGTGCAGCCGCGCAAGACCACCGTGGATATCAAGTGCGGCATATCGGCGGATCAGATTGTCGCGAACCAGATCGGTGGACAAACTCGATTCCCTTCCCTGGAAGTCGGCATCGAAGACGCACGCCAGGCCGGCGATTGCGATTCGGGTTACTCCTGCGCCTACACAAACAATCTGGCATGGAAGAGCGAGACGCAGCCGCTGCCGCCGACGCTCAACCCGCGCACGCTGTTCGAGCGTCTGTTCGGGGATGGCGTGGCGTTGAGTCCTGAAGCGCGCGCGCGTCAAAATAAGTACCGCCGCAGTATTCTCGACTTCGTCACGGAAGACACCCGGAAGCTGCAGCGAAATCTCGGCCCTACGGACAATCGCAAGCTCGACGAGTACCTTTCCTCGATCCGCGAAATCGAGCGCCAGATCGAGAAGGCGGAGAAGGACAACGCGCAGATCGATCCAAAGATGGATAAGCCCTACGGTGTCCCGGCGGATTTCGCCGAGCACTTCAAGCTGATGACCGACATGATCACGATCGCGCTGCAGGCCGACATGACGCGCGTGCTCACGTTCCTGGTCACGCGCGAGGGCACGTCGCGTTCCTACCGGGAGATCGGCATCGCCGACGGCCATCACCCGCTCACGCACCACCGCAACGATCCGGCCATGATGGAGAAGGTCGCGCAGATCAACACTTATCACATGCAGCAGTTCGTCGCATGGATGGAGAAGTTGAAGTCGATCAATGAAGGCGATCGGTCCCTGCTCGACAACTCGATGATCGTCTACGGCGCTGGCCTGTCGGACGGCAACCGTCACACGCACGAAGACCTGCCGACGTTCATCGCCGGCGCCGGCGGTGGCTACATCAAGGCCGGCCGCCGCATCGTCTACCGGAAAGAGACGCCGATGTCGAACCTGTTCATCACGATGATGGACCGCATGGGCGTCCGTGTAGAACACTTCGGAGACTCGACCGGGCGGATCGACGGGCTGGATCTGGCGTAGCTTTCAGCGCCACGAATAGCCAACACTTACAGTCAGGCGCACCAAAGGCTCCAGGCCGAGCCTCGCTTCCGGCGCTCCACACACCTTCGGTGACACTGGAGCCGCCTCCGCCACCACCGAACTTGAAAATAGTTCGGAGGAGGCCCACGCCTCCGATCACATAAGGCACGGCCTTGCCACGACGCCGAAAATTCCCAGGCCGCTTCCGTGAAGAGATGCCCTTGCGGGGACTCGTCGAGAAACGACGTGCAGCCCACCGTGCCGCGCAGGCCGGAGGAGCCGCGTTGCGCGAACAACGAAGCCGCGGCAAGCCAGAAGAAGAGGAGGAGCAAACGCGCACGCATCTGTTTAGAACTCGAACACAAGCCGCACACCCAAAGTGCGGCTCGGGGCAATTGCGGTGCCGGAAAACAGGCC
>JBOGMR010000922.1:0-5175 GCA_050746825.1 Bryobacteraceae bacterium
GCTCACATGGCCCTGATAATGCTGTTTGCGATTGAAGTTGCAGGGGTCGCAGATGCTGGTGGAGCTGAGCCCGGTAAGCCCGAGCCCTGTGAAGCCGGCGGCGAACGAACCGGGCACGTCCGGCAGATTGTCGGCCAGACCGCGCAGACCGAGTGTGCGAATATCCTGCAAGCCCATGATGTTCCCGCGATTCGGCGTGATGTCGAATGCGTATCCCCAGCGGATCTCCGCGATGAGCTTGGGTTGGAACACGTGCGTCAAGTTTGCGTTCACGGCGCGGTCGCTGCGATAGGCCGTCGTCCAGCCATAGTAGTCAAGCCCGCTGCCGTCGCGGCCATCCTGAGTCCAGTAGATCTCGGTGAGCCGCGCGAACACGAGGGTCTTTTCGGAAAAGCGATGATCGAGCCGGGCTGTGAACGTCGGATTCTTGTGCTTGTCGGTGAGCTGAATCTCACGGTAATTCTGCGCCGCAAACACGCGCTGGTCGCCGAAATTCGGCAGCGGATACCGTTCCTGCATCTTGACCGCAACGGGATTGAGCCGCGTGGCTGGAATGATGTTGCCGGCGAAGGGCGCGTTGTTCGCGAACGGGTCGCGCACCGGCGTTGCAGGCAGCAAGGCGGAGAAGTCGCCGCGCCGCCACGCCTCGAGAGGCACGGACAACTGACGGTTGGTGCGGCCGGGGCTGCCGAGACGCTCCGTCTCGATTGAGGTGAAGAAGAACGTGCGGTCGCGACCGTTGTAGAGCTTCGGGATGTATACCGGTCCGCCCACGGCGCCGCCGGGGATATGCTCAACGCTGCCAGTCCCGGCTGCCGAAAACGGATTGCGGGAAATCAGGCGCGGGGTCTGGTAATACTCGAACGCCGATCCGTGCAGCTTGTTGCTTCCGGCTCGCGTGGTCACGGCGACCTGGCCAAGGCCGGCAAATTCGGCGGTGGTGCCGGCTACGTCGATGCGCACTTCTTCGAAGGCCTCGGTGCGATCCGTCATCACGCCGGTCGTCTGGCCGCCCGTCGCGGAAGAAAGCGTCACACCGTCCAAGGCAAAATCACGCTGCTTGTTGCGGCTGCCGCCGAGGCGCCCGTTGTAAGCGCCCGGCTGCACGGCCCACATATCGTGAATCCGCCGCAGCGTCATCGGAAGCGCCCGCAGCACCACGCGCTCCTTGATGTCGGAGACGCGCGCCATTTCCGTCTCGATCAGCGACGCCCCGCCCGAAACCTCGACGACCGTCGACACCTGGCCAAGCTGCATCTTGATGTCGACGCGGCGGGCTTCCCGGCTCGCAAGCTCGATACCATCGACAACATATTCCTGGAACCCCGCCGCGGTCGCTTTGAGCCGGTAGACTCCCTCCAGGAGATTCACGACGGTGTAATTTCCGGAATCGTCCGACTGGGCGTGATAGCGGAAGTTCGTGGCCCGGTTGACGGCCTCGAGAGTGGCCTTGGGCACCGCGGCGCCGGTTGAGTCCGTGACGCTGCCGGTGAGGGTTGCGAAATTGCTCTGCGCAGACAGGGATGAGCACAGAAGGAATGCGAATGAGGCCAGGAGCCTGGCGCATCGAGCCTTGTTCATTGACTTAGCCTCCACAAAATGCAAGTGAGGACAGTATACATCGCCGGTGGCTAACCGGTTTGGTGAGCGGCCAGACGCGCGGCCGGATTTATTTTTTCTGACTCGGCGTCATGTCGGCCTTCAGATCGCCGAGCGCGAACTGGATGCCGGCCAGATAGTGCTGCAGCATGGCGGGCTCGCGGAAGATCGCGGGATCGTGTCCGGTCGCGGTATAGAATACGCGCCCCTTGCCGTACGGCTTGATCCAACTCAGCGGGAAGTCCATGTCCGCCTGCCGCTGCTTCAGAATCCGCCGCGGCGGGTTCATCTCCATCTTCGAAACATCGACGCTGATCAGCACGTGCAGGCGATCGCGCAGAGTCGGCTCGCGAAACTGGTAGGTCTCCTCACTGACCTGAAATGGACCTTTGAACATCGCGGTCAGCGGGCTTTTGGGATCGTCGATTTTCACGTGCGTTACATCCTTGGGCAGCCAGGGGTGCCCGCCGTCTTCATAGCCACCGGCCATCACGCCGAATTCGGGGAACTGGTCGTAGACCGGATGTTGCACAAAGGTCGCACCGCCGCCGCCGTGAATCCCGGCAAAGCCCTTTCCGTTCTTGACGAACTCCAGCAGCGATTGGCGTAAAGCGGGGTCGTCGAACAGAATGCCCAGCGTGTTGTTGAACAGGATCAAGTCGTATGTCTTGAGGTTCTCCGGGCGGAAAGCGGCTTCCTCATTGTTGATGGTGGCTTCGTACGCCCCGGTGCGCTTGCCCATCTGGACGAAAGCGTAATTGCCGTAGGAAATCGACGGGTGACCCCTGACAACGTTGCCGTTCCGCTTGGTGATGTGAACCAGCAGGACCTTCCGCACCTTCCTGGGTTTGGCGGGCGCCTTCGTGGGGAGAGCGCGATCGATCGCTTCTTTCTCTTCGGCGGTCAGCTCCTTCACGGGGTAATCGGCCGCCCAGATCGCGGCGGCGCAGGATACCAGCAGGGCCAGATGTCGCATTCGCACCGTAGTGTAATCCAAGCCGGGAGGCAGTTCAACGTCAGCGCGCGCGGCGGGTGTGCACGGCACGTGTCGTTGCCACGATTACCGAGGTCGGATATGATCTCATCACACGATGCGGACACCGGTATTCCTTTTCACAATGGCATTTGCGGCCACAGCCGCGGCGGCTGACGCCAGGCTTGAAGGCACGCTGGCGCGACTCGCACGATACACCTACGATCAAGGCCACCAGGCGCCCGTCGAACTGGAGACCCAGATTGCCAAGTTGCCGGCTGCGGAGGTCGAGACACGGCTCATCGAGTTTCTGCGCTCGGACGCATCGCTGGCGGGCAAAGATTTCGTCTGCCGGCAACTGAGTCTGATCGGCGCGCAGGCTTCGGTGCCGGTGCTCGAAGCGATGCTGGGCGCGGCGGACTCGGCCGAGATGGCGCGATACGCGCTGGAACGAATTCCGGGGGATGCGCCGTTGGCGGCGTTGCGCAATGCGCTCGGGAAGGCGCCTGCGAAAGCCCGGCCCGGCATCGCGAACACGCTCGGAATCAGACGCGACGCGCAGGCAGTTCCGGCGCTTTCGAAGCTGACCTCGTCGACGGACAAGGTTCTCGCAGCGGCGGCCGTGGCGGCGTTGGGACGGATTGCGACGGCTCCCGCCCTGGCGGCGCTTGCGGCATTGCGTAAGCAGGGCAATCGAAGCGCAATGGACGCGTCACTAGAGGCGGCCGACATATTGGTAGGTGGACAGAATCGCGCCGGCGCCGTCGCGATCTACCAGGAACTGCGCGCAATCTCCGCTCCGGCGCCGATTCGGATCGGCGCGCTGCGTGGGTTATCGGCCACGCTCGGACGCGAAGCCATGCCGCATTTGGTAGCGGGTGTCCGGGAGACCGATCGGCATGTACAGGCGGCGGCGATCCAATTCCTGAACACGATCCCGGGGGGCGAAGTGACCGCGGCAATGCAGAGCGAGTTGCCGAGGCTCGCGCCCGGTGGACGGGCACGCATGGTGACGACTTTGGCCTTGCGCGGAGACCGGGCTGCTGTCCCTTCGATCGTCAGAGCGGCTAAGGACGCCGACGAAGGAGTTCGCCTGGCGGCCCTCGCTGCGCTCCATGTGATGGGCGACCCGGCGTCCGTCGGTATGCTGGCGGAAACGGCAGCGTCGGAAACGACCTCGGAGGCGGAACGAACGGCCGCGCGCGCTGCGTTAGATCGCATGCGGGGCGATGCAGTGGACAAAGCCATCGTCGCGGCAATCGGGTCGGCACAGAGCAAAATAAAAGTCGAGTTGATCCGATCGGCGGGCGAGCGAGCGATCGCGGCGGCATCCGGTCAACTGCTGGCATCGGCTCGCGACAGCGACGCAACCGTGCGACTGGAAGCATTCCGCGCGCTCCGCGAAACGGCAGGTGACTCCCAGGCGCCCGAACTTCTTAACCTGTTAACGTCGAGTGCCAATGAGCCGGATCGTCGCGAGAGCGAGCGCGCCTTATCGGCGGCGCTGCGGCGGTCTCCCGCGCGAATCGCGGCGGTAATCGCCGCGTATCAGTCTTCATCGGATGCTCGCGTGAAGCCGGCGCTCTTGCAGGTGATGGGGCAATCGGGCGCCAAGGAGGCGCTGCCCGTGCTACGGTCTGCGCTCGCGGACTCCAATCCGGACATGGTGCGTGCGGCGATTCTGGCGTTGACCGAATGGCCCGGCGAGGAGCCGCTACCTGACCTGATCGCGTTCGCAGGCCGGACGCAAGACACCGCACATCAGGTGCTGTCCTTGCGCGGCGTGTTGAAGCTGATGGATCTGCCATCGCCGCGCCCGCACGCCGAGTCGGTGAAGATCCTCGCGGGTGTGATGGGCATGGCGAAGCAACCCGACGAGAAGCGCGGCGTGTTGGCACTACTGCCTCGCTTTCCGGTGAAAGAGGCGATGCGAATCGCGGAGACGGCGGAGGCGGACGCGGCGGTAGCGAATGAAGCGAAGGCGGCGGTGCAGCGCCTCCGGCGCCTGGCGCCGGAATGATTGGTGATCCCATGAGCGACCGTAGAAAGTTTTTGCAGTGCCTCGCCGGCGGGGTGGTCACCGGCTTTCCCACCATCGTGCCCTCGTCGGCGCTCGGACAGGACGGCGCTGTCGCACCGAGCGATCGCATCGGGTTCGCGCTCATCGGCGTGGGCAGGCAGGGCGGCGGTCACGTGCGCGGATTTCTGACGCATCGCGACGTGCAGGTGCGCGCCATTTGCGACGCGAATCAGGCGAATCTCGAGCGCGGGGTCACCACGGTGAACCGGCGCTACGACAACACCGATTGTGCCAGCTACAAGGATTTTCGCGAACTGCTGGCACGGCCCGAAATCGACGCTGTGCTCATCGCGACCGGCGAGCGCTGGCATCCGCTCATCACAATCGAGGCCACGCGCAACCGCAAGCATGTCTACTGCGAAAAACCGCTCGGCCTTTCCGTGGCCGAGGCCAAGGCGGTGCGCGAAAACGTGAACCGCTACGGGACCGTTTTCCAGATCGGCACGCAGCAGCGTTCGAGTTTCAATTACCGGCACGCGTGCGAGCTTGCGCGCAACGGCAGAGTCGGCCAGCTCAAGACGAT
>JBOGMR010000923.1:0-2691 GCA_050746825.1 Bryobacteraceae bacterium
GGACACCGGCGTCGGCTCCCGCTTCGAGAGTGCCGTGATTAGCGGCCTTCTCGTTCCCAGCCCGCAGGAAGCGGGCGGCGCGCTTCAGCGGATCGGCAGCGGCCCGGGCGGAATCATCGGAGCTACCACCGGCGTCGCATCACGCGGACATTACGCGTGGGCCGGTGCGACTTACCAGCGCTATTCCAGATGACCGGCGAGCGCGCCGGCAGAATCGAGCAACTCGGGTCCAAGCTGCCCCGAAGCGACAGCCACCTGGTCTTTCCCGGACCTACAACGCTGGGCGTCTACAAAAACTACGCCGTCTCGGCCGGAGTGCAATTTCCCGTTTTCCGGGACAGCTCGCCGCTGTATCCGCGCGAACGCGTGCGCTTCGCCGTAAACTTTGCCTATTTCTTTTAAGGAGGAATGACCATGAAACGGACTTTGTCTCTCATCGCCATCGCACTTCTCCTGAACCTCGCTCCCGTTCGCGCGGAGTTCCTGCAGATCGACCTTTCCATCTTTGGCATGGATTGAATGACCTGCGCCTTCGCCGTGCGCGGAGCTCTCAAGAGATTTTCAGGAGTGGAATCTGTGGACGTCAGCCTGAACAAAGGCCTCGTCACCGTAAAGCTAACACCCGGCAGCCCGGTTACGCCCGAGCAGCTCTGGGAGGCCGTCAGGACGAGCGGGTATACACCGAAGCGGACGCGCGTTCTTGTGCGTGCTGATGTGCTCGTCGCAGGGGCGCAAACCCAGCTCAAGGTGACCGGAACGGACCGAATGTACGAGCTGGTGGCAGAACCAAAATCGGGAAAGCCGCTGGATGATGTGCGGCGACAGGCGGGTAAGACAATCACACTTGATGGGACACTCATACCCGGAAAGGACAGAGAAGCCCCGGCGCACCTTCAAGTGCAAAGCGTACGGCAATAGGGGAGGTCGAAGCCACCGGACAGGCAATCGCCGAGATAAGGGATCGGAGCGCGAGCGTCCTTTCAGCCGCCGTGTTGGACTCCAAGACTCGGCGCTCCGCGAAACGCTCGTTCCGCGCCGCCCGCCGGAAGCGAGGATGGCTAACGGTCCGGAGGAAAGCGGCGCAGGTACTCGCGTATCTGATCGCGGACTCGCCGGTAGACAGCAAGCCGCTCTGCCTCAGAGCCTCGTGAAGCCGCCGGGTCATCGAAATTCCGGTGCAGCCGGCTCGTACACGCCGGAAACACTGGGCAGCTTTCATTCGCGTTGTCACATACAGTTAGCACATGATCGAAATTCCGGTCTGCAAATTCATCCACGGACTTTGAGCGGTGCTGTGAAATGTCGATGCCGATTTCCTTCATGACGGTGATCGCTTCCGAACGGACGTGCCCCGGTTTGGTTCCGGCACTCTCTACATCGAAGCGGTCTCCCGCATCGTGCCGAAGCAGGCCTTCGGCCATCTGCGATCGAGCCGAGTTCCCCGTGCAAAGGATCAGCACGCGTTTCTTATCTGCCATGTCGAGATCCATGTTCTTGAGGAACCAGAAAATCCGGCCCCTGGTTCGAGATCGGCGGCGCGAGCCAGCGGAACAGAAATGTGGCAACGAAAGCGCCCGCGAGCTGCGCCGCGACGAAACCGGGAGCATCGGCGGGCCGGATGCCGGCAAACGTATTCGTGAATGACCGCGCGAGTGTAACCGCCGGATTGGCGAAGGAAGTCGAGGCCGTGAACCAGCAGGCTCCCGTGATGTAGAGGCCAACCGCAAAGGGCGCCGCTTCGGCGCGCAGCCGCCCACATCCCCAGATCACGCTGAGCAGCCCAAAAGCAGCGATGAACTCACTGAACATCTGGGCGCCTCCCGCTCGCGCGTGCTGCGATACCTGCAACACTTTCTCACCGAACATCACATGCGCTGTCCACATGCCGAAAAGACTGCCTACGGTTTGCGCCCCGATATATCCCGGTACGTCGCTCCAGTGCATACCGGATCGAGTCGCATCGGCTAGTGTCACCGCGGGATTGAAATGTGCTCCCGAGATCGGCCCGAAGGTCAGGATCAGCGTTGTGAGCGTCGCGCCGGTCGCAAGCGTATTCGCGAGAAGGGCGATAGCGGCGTTTCCACCGCTCAAGCGCTCGCCCATGATCCCAGAACCGGCGACCGCCGCAAGTAGAAAAGCGGAGCCCAAAGCCTCGGCAGTGATACGCCGCGCCAGCGTCATCAGGAGCAACAGCCCGGCGCGCAGCACGCCGCCTGAGGCTTGGTCGCGCGCACAAACGCGCTCATGAACTTGCCTTCAACCTGTGGCGCAAGCGAATCAAGATCCAGGCCTTCCGCAGTAAGGAACGCTCGGGCGTCCTCAAGGCGGTAAACTCGTGTGGGCTCGATGCCGATCTGCTCGAAGCCGGCCTTCGCGAGCTTCGCGACGTACTCATAATCTGTCAGCGCCCCCGCAACGCAGCCTACCCACATCTCGACGCTCTTCCTGATCGTCGCAGGCACGCTGCCGCGAACCACTACATCGGATACCGCGAAACGGCCACCGGGCTTTAGCACACGAAAGGCTTCTTTGAGAACGCGATCCTTGTCGGCGGAGAGATTGATGACGCAGTTCGAAATGATCACGTCCACGGAATGGTTGGGGAGCGGGATGTTCTCAATCTCGCCTTTGAGGAACTCGACGTTTTCAACGCCGCCCTTTCGCTGGTTTTCCCGCGCCAGCGCCAGCATC
>JBOGMR010000924.1:0-3020 GCA_050746825.1 Bryobacteraceae bacterium
CCTGCCCAGATTCCGTAGCCGCGAAATCCTGGCGTCCTGCAAAGATTCTCGCCTTGGCAATGCAGGCACTCTGGACTCGTCCCGGCGCTTGGTGCGATGCCTCGAATCTTGTTGTGCAGAGAAGCCCTTGAAACCAGCGTCAGGCCGTGCGCCACGTCTGGCTCGCCCTGGTTCCATGACGGCTGTGCGTAGCTCACGACTTTGCTCTTCTGCATCTGACGCATCACCAAAATCCAGAACGCCAGCACCAGCATGAAGGGTGCGGCGTTGATGAGGGCGGAGATCCACCCGACCCTGCTTTCGCGCTCCCGAATTTCGACTTCTACGCCCATAGCCTCCAGGCGGTTGTACAGGTTTGGGTAGTTCGCGGGCACCAGCGCCCGAAAGTTGCTTGCCCCGTCCGCATAAGTGACTTCAAGGGCTGCGAAGTCGAGATAGATCGTCACCCTGCGGATTTTTCCGGCGTCGAGGTCGGACAAGAACTGAGTCAAAGTTAACAACTTCTCGGCGCGCGTTGGATTGGCCTGCCTGACGGCGTGCCAGATCAGGAAGCCCATGCCTGCGAGTGCGAGGCCGATCAGGCTCGTTCTCACGTGACTCATTTGCCCGCTCCCGGGTGAGCGTCTACGATTCGCAGCACGGCGCGGCTGGCCGCGCTGGGGGCGAACTTCGCGGCGGCGCCGAAGCGGCGAACCCAGACGATCTCCTCGCCGCACGTGACGACGGGCCAGTGCCTGCGCTCCCAGAGCGGGATGCGGGCTTCCTGGAACAGGGTCTTCACCTTTTCCGGCGCCGAAGCCGCCGCGCGCTGGTATTGGTCGCCGGGTCGCCAGTTACGCAGTTCTAATGGTTGCGTCAGGCAGTCGGGATCGAGAACATTCGGGGCGTGATCGCCGGCGGCACACCCGGGTGAGAGTTCGGTCACGATCAGCGATCCATCGCGCAGCGGCGTTGTGCCGGGCACGGCGAGCGGGAAGCGGAAGTTGCGCTCCGGCGGTTCCAGGTCGAGGCGTGCGAAACGCAAAAGCTCGAAGGACCGCAGTACGTCGATGCCGGGAGCTTGCATCCGGTCGTGACCTTCGCGCGAAGCCGCCAGCTCGAGAATCCGTTCGACGTGCGCGAATCCGATCGCGAGCGTATCGCCCTTCACACACTCGATCGCGCGGCGGACCAGCCGGCGCGCGGCGGCACGCGGCAACGTCCCAAGCCGGTCGGCCCGCAAAATGACGGCATCGCCCGCGGCATCGCCCGCGCGATCGATTTCGGTTTCCGCCAGCCGGTCGATTTCGGCTTCCCAGTAGGCTTCCTCGCCGAGCGCCCATTCCGCGGTGTGCGCCAGCGTTTCCGCCAGAGCCGGGTTCCAGCCCGCGGTCAGCGCCGGAAGGAGTTCGTGCCGGATTCGATTCCGGGCAAAATCGAGTCCGGCATTGGTCGAGTCTTCACGCCAGCCGATGCCGCGCTCTCGAAGCCACGCGATCACTTCGGATCGATCGATATCGAGCAGCGGCCGCACCACGCCTTCGCGCGTCACCGGCCGAATCGCCGCCAGTCCCGCTGTGCCGCTTCCGCGCAGAAATCGGAACAGCACGGTCTCGGCCTGGTCCGAGCGCGTGTGGCCCGTCGCAACGCAATCGATTTCGCGCGCTTCGATCAAGCGCCCGAAAAACGCCAGCCGCGCCTCGCGCGCCGCCTGCTCGAGATTATCCGAACTCGTGCGCGTCCACTCCTCGATGACCGCCTCGGCACCCACCCGGCGCGCCAGGTCCGCTACGAACGCCGCATCCGCGCGCGACTCGTCCCCACGCAGATTGTGATTCAGATGAAGCACGCGAAGGCGCAAGCCCCAACGCGGCGCCAGCTCCACCAGCACGTGCAGCAGGCAGACCGAGTCAGCGCCGCCTGAAACGGCCACGCCGACCCGTTGCCCGGCGCGGAACATTCCATAGCGCTCAATCGTCCTGGCGACGCGGCCGACCATCTAACCGAATTGTAGCGGCCCGAGCGCCGGTACGCCCGGACATCAGTCGAGCACCACGCGTCGGCATCAGTGCCCGGCGCGGCAGTCAGCAATGGGCAGTGCGCTAATTTGTGTGTTGCTGGCATCTGGGGCACGTGGGTAACTACAGCCATGGACCATACCGGCCAGGATGATTCCAGTTATAGCAGGCAGGGCAGTCGCACGGACCAACTGCTGCTGCTGGTCCAAAGTGCCGTAGGCCGTGCAGGGTTCCGTCTCGTTGGTTGAAACGGCGAATGATCCTATTGATCAATGAGGGATTCCGCTCGTAGAGCATGAACACAGCATGGGCGACGAAGTCGGCTATTTGTAGTAGTCGAGTCTCCTTGACACTGGCGAAGTATGGGATGTCGCTGAGATTCCTGAGGACACCCCAACGAGTTCCCAACTGCCGGAACTCTCTAACCCAGAGTTTTGCTCGCTTGTCGAATCTTCCTTCAGCAAAAAAAACCAACCCACGTTGCGGATCGTCGAGATCATTACGTTTAGCCAAAAACTTGTCGAACCGAGATAAGATCTGCTCTGTGGCGTGCAAAACCGCATCTTCCCCATAAAGTGCCGCGCTCTTCTCGATCGCCGCCGCAAAGAGCACAACCCCAGATCATTCGCATTCGCAATCACAATCCGCGATGTCGTTAAGAACCTCCAGTCTCTTGGCTTCGGGCACGTTACGCCAAAAGCCTTTCCCGGTTCGCATTGGGGAGGCATGTGTTCCGTTCAGTTGGAAATGGAGACGGCGTTCCCCCACTAAGTTAATGGAGGGAACGCATGAAGAAGCAACGGAAGCAATACGCGCCGGAAGAGAAGGTCGCAATCCTGAGGCGGCACTTGCTGGAGAAGGAGCCCATCTCGAAGTTGTGCGATGAATTGGGACTGCAGCCGACGGTCTTCTACCGCTGGCAGAAGGAATTCTTCGAGAACGGGGCTGCTGCCTTCGAACAGAAAGCACGGCCGAACCATTCCGCCGAGCAGGAACGGATCGCCTACCTGGAGAAGAAGATCC
>JBOGMR010000925.1:0-3630 GCA_050746825.1 Bryobacteraceae bacterium
ACAGAGGACGCTCGATGAAGCTGAAGGCGAAGCAACCCGTCTACGGCATCATGGCCGAGTTCGACAACCCGACCGCGCTGGTCGGTGCGGCACGTAAAGCGCATCTTGCCGGATACCACAAAATGGACGCGTACTCGCCCTTCCCGATCGAAGAGCTCACCGACGCGCTGGGACATCGGCATAGCGACCGGCTGCCCCTGCTCGTGCTGATTGGCGGAGTCGCCGGGCTGCTGGTTGGGCTTGCTCTTCAGTATTGGGCCTCGGCGATCGAGTACCCGATGAACGTTGGCGGGCGTCCTGTCGCAAGTTGGCCGGCGTTCATTCCGCCCGCGTTTGAGACAACGATTCTTTTCGCCGCCTTTGCCGCCGTGCTCGGCATGCTCGGCCTTAACGGCCTGCCCATGCCTTATCATCCTGTGTTCAACGTCGAGCGATTCGCGCTGGCGTCGCGCAACCGCTTTTTCCTGTGCATCGAATCCGAGGATCCGCTTTTCGACCGCGCGAAAACGGCGGAGTTTCTCGAGAGTCTCGAGCCGCGTGAGGTGAGCGAAGTTGCCTACTAACCGCGGCGTGGCTTGCCTCACCCTCGCCCTCCTTCTCACCGCCTGCCGGCAGGATATGCACGACCAGCCCAAGTACGAACCTCTCGAACGCAGCAGCTTCTTTGAAGACGGCCGTGCCTCGCGCCCGCTGGTCGCAGGAACCATTCCGCGTGGCTTTCTGCGCGAGGACTCGCATTTCTACACCGGCCGCACCGGTGACCAGCTCGCTGCCACTTTTCCGATGCCCGTCACGCGCGCCGTCATCGATCGCGGCGAGGATCGCTTCAACATCTTCTGTACGCCCTGCCACGACCGCACCGGCAGCGGCCTTGGGATGGTCGTGCGGCGCGGTCTGCGCCGGCCGCCGTCGTATCACATCGACCGCCTTCGCGAAGCGCCGCCGGGCCACTTCTTCGACGTCATTACCAACGGCTTCGGCGCCATGCCTGATTACGCCTCACAAATCGCCGCGGCCGATCGTTGGGCAATCGTCGCCTACATCCGCGTTCTCCAGCGAAGCCAGCACGCGACACTCGCGGACGTGCCGCCCGACAAGAAGAGCGAGCTCCAACAGAAACCCGCTCCTCCCAAGGAGCCGGCCCGATGAGCAGCCCCGTCTACTCGGCTCCGGCTGACCTGATCGCCGACATCAATCGAGTCGAGCGGCGCTCGCTCATCGTCGGCGCAGCAGCCGCCGCGCTCTGCGTCATTGGCCTCTTCGTCAACGCGGACCAGTTCTTCCGCTCGTACCTCACCGCCTTCGTCTTCTGGAACGGCGTCGCTCTCGGCTCGATGGCCATCACCATGCTCCACCACATGACCGGCGGCGCCTGGGGCCTCGTGATCCGGCGCATTCTCGAAGCCGCGACCCGCACTTTCCCAATTACACTGCTGCTCTTCCTGCCCCTGCTCGGCGGACTCCCTAGGCTCTATCACTGGGTGCATCCCGGCGATGATCGCATCCTCCAGGAAAAAACCGCCTATCTCAACGTGCCGTTCTTTCTCGTCCGCGTCGGCATCTACTTCGCGGCCTGGCTCGCGCTCGCCTGGCGCCTTAACAAGTGGTCGCTCGATCAGGACCGCGCTGGCGCCGAGCCCGCGCACACGCGCCTACAGCTCCTGAGCGGCGGCGGCCTCCTTGTCTACGGAGCCACAGTCACGTTCGCTTCGATCGACTGGGTCATGTCGCTCGACCCTCACTGGTTCTCGACGATTTTCGGAATCCTCTTCATGGGTGGTCAAGGCGTGTCTGCGCTCGCCTTTGTGATCACCGTGATCACTGTCGTCGGGCGCCGCGGCCCGCTCGTCGATGTCATCACGTCGCGCCATCTCCACGACCTCGGAAAACTCCTGTTCGCCTTCAACATGCTGTGGGCATACTTCGCGTTCTCGCAATACCTCATTACCTGGTCGGCGAATTTGCCCGAAGAAATCCCCTGGTACATCCGGCGCACAACCGGCGGCTGGCAGGCTCTCGCCTCGGCGATCCTCGTGCTCCACTTCGTCCTGCCCTTCGCGGTGCTGCTCTCGCGCGCCGCCAAGGAAAATCTGCAACTGCTCAGCGCCATCGCCTGGCTGATCATCGTGATGCGCATCGCCGACATCTTCTGGATGGTCGCGCCCAACTTCCATCAAGGCCTGGCCATTCACTGGCTCGATGTCGCCGCACCCGTCGCGGTCGGCGGCCTCTGGGGCGCGGCTTTCTTCAACCAGCTCAAGCGGAGACCGCTCTTGCCGGTCCATGACCCGATGATCGAGGAGGCCCTGGAACATGGAAGATAACAAGCCGAATCACGAGCCGGCCGTCGGGCACGAGGAGTCCGACGTCAGCGTCGGCGCGATCACTAAATTCGGCATCATGCTGACCTTGTTCGTCATCGTCTGCCTCGGCCTTATGTGGTTTTTGTACGACCGCCTGTCCGCGCGCGAATCCGCCCGTACCGAGCGGCCGACGCCTCTGGCATTGAGCGACCCCCAAAAGCAGCCGCCGGAGCCGCGCCTTCAGAGTTCGCCCGTCAGCGACCTTCAGCGCTTTCGTGCAGACGAGGATGCAATCCTGAAATCTTACGGTTGGGTCGACTCCGACAAGAACATCGTGCGTATCCCGGTGGAGCGCGCGAAGGAGCTAGTGGCTCGCGAAGGCTTGCCGTCAAGAAGAGGTGCAAGATGATGGGTGCTGTGGCGCAGGCACGAGTGCCTGAATGTGGGGCGGCCCCGTGGGCCGCCTTCAGGCTTCCGTTTTCATATCCACCTGCGCGCCGGGGCGCATGCCCACTGGTCTGCACGCTCCTGATTCTGCCCACTCTCGCCTCCGCCCAAAGCTTCATGCGCCAGTCCGTCGGCCGCCCTGCAAACATCCAGCCCCCCGAACTCACTGGCGTGGGATTCGATCAAAAACTCAACGACCGCCTGCCCCTCGACGCCGCCTTCCGAGACGAAGACGGCCGCTCCATTTCCCTCCGTCATTACTTCGCCACCAAGCCCGTCATCATCGCGCCCGTCTACTACCAGTGCCCGATGCTCTGCACGCAAGTCCTGAACGGCCTGATCACCAGTCTCCGCGCCGTTTCGCTCAACGCGGGCCGCGACTTTGAAGTCCTCGCCGTCAGCTTCGATCCCGCCGAGACTCCCGCGCTCGCGCGCCAGAAAAAGGACGGCTACGTGAAACGCTATGCGCGCGAAGGCGCCGAATCCGGCCTCCACTTTCTCACCGGCGACGCGTCATCCATCGCCGCTCTCACCGCTGCGATGGGCTTCCGCTACACCTACGACCCCAAAACCCGCCAGTTCGCGCACGCGAGCGGCATCCTCATCGCCACCGCCGAAGGCCGCATCGCGCGCTATTTGTACGGCGTCGAATACGCACCGCGCGACGTGCGCCTCGGAATCGTCGAAGCCTCCGCCGGCCGCATCGGATCCCCTATCGATCAGCTCATGCTGTTCTGCTATCACTACGATCCCGCGACGGGAAAATACACAACGGTCGTAATGAACATCGTGCGCGCCGCCGCCGCCATCACCGTCCTGGGCCTGGTCACGATGATCGCAGTGTTCCTCCGCCGCGAGAGGAAGTTGACGTCCGTATGAC
>JBOGMR010000926.1:0-3324 GCA_050746825.1 Bryobacteraceae bacterium
TGACGGGATCGTGCGAAGCGACGACGACGTCGTCCTTGGTGACGGCCATGTCGAGCTCGAGCACGTCGACTCCGGCGGCGATCGCGTACTCGAACGCAGGCAGCGTATTCTCCGGGCGGACGGCGCGCGCGCCGCGATGGCCGTGCACCAGGATCGGGCCGGCCGCGTCTGCTGCGATACTGAGGGCGAGAATCAGAAGCGCAAGCCTCACTCGATTAGAATAACAGGCATGAATCCGATGACCCGCAGAGACCTCGGCCGAGCCGCCCAGGCCGCCACCGCGCTCAGTTACTCGCGAATCTTCGGAGCCAACGAGCGCGTCCGCGTGGGCTATGTCGGCCTCGGCAATCGCGGCGACCAGGTGCATGACGCCTTCCTCGAACACGGCGACAACCAGACCGTGGCGGTGTGCGATCTCAAAGACGACTACATGGATTTCGCGATCAAGAAATCGCGGGCCACGCCGAAGAAGTACAAGGATTATCGCAAGCTGATCGAGGACAAAGATGTGGATGCCGTCGTGATCGCGACGCCGGATCACTGGCACGCGCTGCAATTCATCGATGCATGCAACGCGGGCAAGGACGTGTACGTCGAGAAGCCGATTTCGCTCACGGTGTTCGAGGGACGCAGGATGGTGGAGGCGGCGCGGCGCACCAATCGCGTCACGCAGGCCGGCATCCAGCGGCGGTCGGGGGCGTTTCTGAAGGAGGCTGCGGATTTCGTGCGCGGCGGGGGCATTGGCCGGGTCACGGCGGCGCGGTCGTATCACGTAATGAACCAGTGGCCGCGCGGCATCGGCAATCCGGCGGACTCTGCGCCGCCGAGCGAAGCCGAGTGGGATCAGTGGCTGGGTCCGGCGCCGAAGGTTCCGTACAACCGAAACCGAAGCTATTACAATTTTCGCTGGTTCTACCATTATTCCGGCGGCCAGCTCACGAATTTCGGCGTGCACTATGTCGATACGATGCGCTGGTGCCTGGGCGCCGAGTCTCCGCGCTCGGTGACGGCCCTGGGCGGCAAGTACGCGGTCGAAGACAATCGCGAGATCCCGGACACGATGGAAGCGCTGTGGGAATTCGAGGGCGCGCCGGAGGTGGGGACGACGCTGGTGATGTTCGCGCAGTACAACGCCAACGCCGCTCCCGGGAATCAGCAGAATTCCGAGATCGAGCTGCGGGGTACGAAGGGGACCATGTACATCCACAGCAACCGCTGGGAGGTAGTGCCGGAGAGGGTCACGGACATGACGACGTACGCGCGCACGCCCCTCGACCGCACGAGTGAGCGCGCCTACAATCCTTCGAAAAGGGCGGCGATCGAGGCGAAGGCGGGAAAGGGCAGCGCGGACACGGCATTTCACGCGCGCAATTTTCTGGATTGCATCAAGAGCCGCGCGAGGTGTAATTGCGACATCGAGACCGGCCACCGGTCTACATCGGCGACGCTGCTGGCGAACATCGCGCTGAAGACGCGGAGCTTTCTCGAGTGGGACGGCAAGGCGGAGCGATTTACCAATAGCGATGCCGCGAACCGAATGCTGCAGTATCGGTATCGGGCGCCGTACAAGCTGGGGTGACGATTTTCGGGACGCGACGATTTCGATGGTGCAGCGGGCAGGCGAAACCGCCGGTAGTGCGCTATTTCTGTGTTGCTCGCTTTATGATCCGCTTCACGAAATCAGGTATGGATTCCTTGGCTACGTGGGCCAACTTCTGGACCTTGTCGTAGACCGCGACTTCCTTCTCGCCCCAAACCACGTCCAGCCGCCTCTCTTGGCGCAGCGCAATGTGAACGTAGGTATCCGGGCTCGCCCAGTAACACCGTTCGCAGATCTCAGGGTCCTTTAGTTCGAGCCAGTTCTGGCAGCGCTCGCAGCACCACGACTTTGCGCGATTGCAGGGCCGACAAAGTGCCATGTATGCCGCTAGCTCCTTGTCATCAAATCCTTCGTCGCCAGCCACCGCATAAGGGACTCGGTGGTCTACCTGGAGATCATGAGTGCTCAGACAGACGTTACAGCGTGAACCGCCAATCTCGATCACTTCCCGTTTGAATTCCTTTGAAAAGGCTCTCCGGCCAAAAAATCCGACGCGTACTTTGGAGGGATCGGCAAATCGATATGCCGCTATCGTCCGCCCCTGTTCGTTCACAACCTTGTACATCTCCAATGGAATACCCTGGTCCTTCACGTCCATGGCAGCTCGCGGGGCGTGATTGTAGCCGTACAGGTTCTTTAATTCTTCGGTAGTTACGAATCCGTGCTTGAGAATGTGCTCAATTACGGTCTTCGGCCTTTTGGCTGTGATCGCCTTCAGTCGGTCGATGAACTCTGGCGGTAGCTGCGGTTTGGCCAATCGACTAGCGTAAGCTGTTTGGGTTTCGCCGTCAAACGAGTCTCCGAAACGCCACCGAGCCGTTGAGCCAATGCCGGGGAGAGGTATATGGATTCGACGGTGATGCTCGATTTGCCGAGCAGGGTTGCTTGAGAGGAGCGGCCGACCTCAATTTCCATGCGCGTGAGCCCGAGAGATTTTGGCATTGGCTTGCCATGCACGCGATCTCCGGTGCGTCCATCATAGCTAAGGATGTAGCTCATTCCCCGCCCGTTCAGTTCCGAAAGGGCGTCATGAAACATTTCCGTGTTGAAGTTCCCGAAGTAGCGTTGATCCCGACTGCCACAAACGCCCTGATACGGTGGGTCCATGTAGATGAGGTCCTCAGCAGTCGTCGCTGACAGTGTTTCTCGGTAGTCGGTAGAGCGGATCTCTGTTTTGCCACCTAGTAGCTGAGCTACTGTGGATATATGCCAGCGGAGCGTTTCTGGTCGCATTCCTAGCCTCCGGTTGTCTGGGCTCTGGTTGAACTGCCCATCGGAGTTGTAGCGGACGGACGCCTTCACGCATCGAAGCAAGAGGTATAGCAGGTAGTCAGGACGCTTCGTACTGTTGAACTTCTGGCGGACGGAATCGTAATACTCACGCTCTCTATCTCGCTGGCCCTCCCAAATCTTTCTGTAGGATTCTGCTATCTCAACGGGTGAGTCGATAATCCGAGTCCAAAGGTCCATCAGCGGCTCATTGATATCGTTCAGAATGAAACTGTGCGCCTTGCGGTGGAGCGCTGCAGCAATCGAGACTGCGGCGGCACCGGCAAACGGCTCGATCAATCTCTTGGTGCCCTTTGGGAAATACGCCAAGATGAATGGGGCGAGATGCCGCTTGCTGCCCTGATAGGGTATCGGGTGCGGGGCCTTCATCGCGCACCACCTTCAGTTACTAGTTCTGCTGTTGACCACACGTGATCAGTGAGACCAGCCTCCAT
>JBOGMR010000927.1:0-3117 GCA_050746825.1 Bryobacteraceae bacterium
GCCTACTCGCCGCCGCCGGGCGTGGTGGAAGAGTTCAAAGTCCAGAGCGCCAGCTTTGACGCCGCCTCGGGATTTTTTGGCGGGGCCTCGCTCAACATGAGTCTGAAATCGGGCACGAATAGCTTGCACGGCCAAATCTACTACTTCATGCAGAACCCCGTAGTCATCGCCGACAAGTACTTCCGTCTGGCTGCGGGCAAACCGCAGTTCCGGCTCTACCGCTGGGGCGGCAGCGTAAGCGGCCCGATCGAAATTCCAAAGCTTTACAACGGCCGGAACAAGACATTCTTCATGTACGGTTACGAGGGGATCTGGAGTTTCGATCCCTCACCCTGGGTGGTGGAGTCCGTGCCGACTGCCGCGATGCGGTCAGGCGATCTGTCCAACCTGCTGGCCCTCGGATCGAACTACCAGATCTACGATCCCTTCTCGATCCAGCCCACCGGGACAGGGACGTTCAGCCGCCAGCCGGTGCCCGGCAATCGGATTCCGGCAGCCCGGATCAATCCTGTCGGCGCCAAGATCGCCTCTCTCTGGGACATGCCGAATCGGGCCGGCACGGCCGACGGAATCAACAATTACACCAAGGGAAAGAACGCGCAAGATACCTACTGGAACCACATCGTCCGCGTTGACCACAATATGTCCCAGAAGCAGCGCTTGTATGTCCGCGTGAATTTCACGGACCTTCAGCGGCCTGAGAATATTCGCCACAATCTGGCGGTCGGCGATAATTTCTACCGCTATAACAAAGGTTTCGCGGTTGACGATGTCTACACCTTATCGCCTCGCACGATCTTGAATACGCGCTACACGCTGACTCGTTTCATCACTGGCTTCCAGCCCTACCAGTCGGGTTGGGACCTGGCCGGACTCGGCTTCTCCTCGAACTTCGTCAACCAGATCAACGGCGTGGATCCGCGCGCGCTGAAGCTGCCGAATATCTCTGTCAACGGCTACTCCAGTCTGGGCGGCGTCAACACACGCAATAACACGGCCACCGACATCCACGAGGCGGCGCTCAATGCGACGTCGATCCTGAATGCGCACACTGTGCGTTACGGGTTCGCGTTTCGATCCTACCGGCGAAACCAGTTCGACCTGGGCAGTTCATCCGGCAGCATGGCTTTCGACACCACGTATACCCGGGGTCCGGTCAACACGTCTTCGTCGTCGCCCATAGGACAGGGTCTCGCGGCGTTACTCTACGGCATTCCGGGCAGCGGCAGTTTCCCGATCACCGATTCCTATGCGGACCAGTCCAATGTCCCGGCGCTTTTTGTGCAGGACGACTGGAAGCTCAGCCGGAAGCTGACTCTGAGCGTCGGCCTGCGGTACGAGCGTCCGGGCCCGGTCACCGAGCGCTTCAATCGAAGTCTGCGAGGCTTCGAGTTCGGCGCCGCCAGTCCGATCCAAGCCCAGGCTATCGCGGCCTACGCTCGGAATCCGATCCCTCAGGTTCCGGCCGGCCAGTTTAAGGTTATCGGCGGGCCGACGTTCGCAGGCGTCAACGGCCAGCCGAGAACGCTGTGGAAGACCGATCAGAACCTGGTGATGCCGCGAGTCGGATTTGCGTATTCGCTGACGCCGAAGACTGTCATCCGCGGCGGGTACGGGATTTTCTTCGATGCGTTGGGGGTGGTGAATGTCAACGCCAACCAGACCGGATTCAGTCTGAGCACTGACCTGGTTTCCTCCACCGACAACGGCGTGAACTACGCCATGACTTTGGCGAATCCGTTTCCAGGAGGCTTTCTGCAGCCAAGCGGCGCCTCCGCCGGCCTCGCGACGAATCTCGGAAACGCCATCAGTTACTTCGCCGAGAACTCCACGTCTTCCTACATGCAGCGCTGGCAGTTTGCGGTGCAGCGTGAATTGGTCGCCAATACCCTGCTCGAAGTGTCATACGTGGGCAATCGCGGCGCCAGAATGCGTGTGAGCCGGGATCTAAATCCTGTGCCCGCACAATACTTGAGCGCCTCGCCGTTCCGCGACCAGCCGGCCATCGATTTTCTGGCCGCCGCGGTGGCGAATCCGTTCAGCGGACTTCTGCCCAAAACCAATATGAACAATCCGACCATCGGCCGGTCCCAGTTACTCCGGCCCTACCCGCAGTACAGTGGGCTCAGCACCACCGAGAACATCGGCTACTCCTGGTATCACTCGTTGCAGGTGCGTGGTGAGAAGCGTTTCTCTCACGGTCTGAACACCGTTGTGTCGTACACGTGGTCGAAGACAATGGAAGCGTTCGGATTCTTAAATGCCAGCGATCCGCGGCTGGAAGAAGTCATCTCCACCCAGGACCGGACCCATCGTCTGGCCGTCACGTGGTTGTACGAACTACCGTTCGGCCGCGGCAAGCCGTTTATCGGATCGGGGCCGGCCGTCGTGTCTAAGCTGGTGGGCGGCTGGCAGGTGCAGGGAATCTATACGGCACAGAGTGGTGCGGCGCTCGGTTTCGGCAACGCCATATTCCTGGGCGACCTGCATAACATCCCGCTGCCGAAAGATCAGCGGAAGGTGAGCCAGTGGTTCAACACCAATGCGGGCTTCAATCGCGTCACCAGTCAACAACTCGCATCCAACCTCAGAACTTTTCCCTCACGCTTCTCCGGCGTGCGCGGGGATGGGCCGAACAACTGGGATCTCTCGGTCATCAAGAACACGAACCTCTCGGAAAGGACTACGCTTCAGTTCCGGGCGGAGGCAATCAATGCGATGAACCATCCGCAATTTACCGCGCCCAACACCACTCCCACCAGCACCGCGTTTGGTACGGTGACCGGAGAGTTCGCCTGGCCCAGAGTGATTCAGTTTGGCTTAAAGCTGCTGTTCTGAAGTTGGAATAATCCGCATTTGCGTCACATAGCGCGCTCGAATCCGGCGTCCGCCGGGTGCGGCGGATCGGACCGCCGCCGGCAGCCATTCCCGCGCCGGTTATCGGGTACCTACCTTGACCGGTACCGCCGCCAGGCCTCCAGAATGTCTTGCCCCTTGAACCGAATCGTACGATCGTCCAGCACCTCCGCGCCGGTCCGTAGCGCCGCATCAATCGGCAGGGAGTTCCGCGTCGTATACTCCACCTGTAAGGTCACCGGTCCCTTCACCGTATAGGGC
>JBOGMR010000928.1:0-3848 GCA_050746825.1 Bryobacteraceae bacterium
CCTCCACCAGCGTCGAAGAACAGAAAATCGATGTGTTTCATTGAACTTTTACGGCGCCGTTACCGTACTGTAAGGGACAGGCTCGAGTCCCACGTTATTATAGAGAGAGAGCACGGCCCCGTATGCTGCGACAGATTTCCAGTCGCGACCACCGGTTGATGCGGCGCGTCAACACATGGCTCCCGCCGCGCTGGGTTCGCTTCTGGGCGCTGGCTGCCAGCCGCGCCGGCGACGGGTGGATCTGGAGTTTCTTCGGTGTCCTGCTGCTCGCATTCGGAGAAGAGCGCGGACTCGCAGCCGACCTGGCAGGCTTGTTCTCGGCGGCCGTCTCCATCGCGCTGTTTCAACTCCTCAAGCGCCTCGCCGGCCGCAAGCGTCCTTGCCAAGTCCAGCCCCACTGTTGGGCCACGCTGCTCCCTCCCGACCAGTTCTCGTTCCCCTCGGGCCATTCCATGACCGCGTTTGCGGTGACCGTGCCGCTGGCCCTCTACTTCCCCGCCTTGCTGCCCGCGCTGCTTTTCTGCGCTCTGAGCGTTGCCGCATCGCGCGTGTTGCTCGGAATGCATTTTGTGAGCGACGTGGTGGCGGGGTGCGTTCTCGGAGCCTTGATCGGATACGCGACGTATTTCTCGCTGTAGCCCGCTGGCTGACGCGCGCGGCCCGGTAACTGAGCCGCGACTGTGAGATCGCCTAACCCGCCAGTTCCATGGCGTTGAAAAAGTACGCGAGTTCCATGGCCGCGGTCTCCGGCGAGTCCGATCCGTGAATGCAATTCCGCTCGATGCTCGCCGCAAATGATTTCCGCACCGTCCCCTCAGCTGCGTTCGCCGGATTGGTGGCGCCCATCACCTCTCGCAACTTCCTCACCGCGTCTTCCCGCTCGAGCGCCATCACGATGACAGGACCCTCGGTCATGAACTTCACCAGGCTCGCAAAAAACGGCCGCTCGCGATGTACCGCGTAGAAACCTTCGGCCTGCGCCTGCGTGAGCCGAAGCATCCGCAGGGCGATAATGCGAAAGCCCGCCTTCTCCAGCATCGAGAGAACCGCGCCCGCCTGCCCCGCCGCCACTGCATCCGGTTTGACGATCGAAAAAGTTCGCTCCATGAATGCGCCTACAAAAGCCGTTGAATGCTCTCCCCGATATCGGCGGGCGACGGGCACACCGTAATCCCCGCCGCCTTCATCGCGGCAATCTTGTCTGCGGCCGCTCCCGAGCCGCCCGAAATAATCGCACCCGCGTGTCCCATACGGCGGCCCGGCGGCGCGGTCTGCCCCGCGATGAAACCCACCACGGGCTTGCGCACTCTGGCCTTCACGAACTCCGCCGCCGTCTCTTCGGCGTTCCCGCCGATCTCGCCGATCATCACGATCGCGTGCGTGTCCGCATCATCGTTGAACAGCCGAATCGCATCGACGAACGTGGTGCCGATGATCGGATCGCCGCCGATTCCGATGCACGTCGATTGCCCGATCCCGAGCTTGGTCAACTGTCCCACTGCCTCGTATGTCAGCGTGCCCGAACGCGAAACCACACCGACATGACCGGGCAAGTGAATATGCCCCGGCATGATTCCGATCTTGCACTTGCCCGGCGAAATGATGCCCGGACAATTCGGCCCGATCAGGCGCGTCGAGCGCCCATCGAGGTATTGCCAGGCTTTCACCATGTCCGCAGCCGGAATACCCTCGGTAATGCAAACCACAAGCGGCAGGCCGGCGTCCGCCGCTTCCATAATCGCGTCGGCGGCATACGGCGGCGGAACGAAGATCACCGAAGCGTTCGCATCCGTCTCCTTCACTGCCGCGGCCACGGTGTCGAACACCGGCACGTCGAGATGCCTGGTTCCACCCTTGCCCGGCACCACGCCGCCCACCACGTTGGTTCCGTATGCGATCGCCTGCTGGGCGTGGAACGTGCCTTCTCTTCCCGTAAAACCCTGCACCAGCAGACGCGTGCTTTGATCGGCCAGAACGCTCATTGCGGCGCCGCCAGCGCAACAACCTTTTCAGCCGCGTCGCGCATCCCCTCAGCCACCGTGAAGTTGAATCCGGATTGCTTCAGGATCTGCCGGCCCAGCTCTACGTTCGTGCCTTCCATACGGACCACGATCGGGACTTGAATGTGCAGATCGCGCGCCGCCGCGACCACACCCGTCGCCAGCGTGTCGCAGCGCAGGATGCCGCCGAAGATATTAATCAGCACCGCCTTCACGTTAGGATCGGAGAGCAGAATGCGGAATGCGTTTTTGACCTGCTCGGCGCTGGCGCCGCCGCCGACGTCCAGAAAATTCGCCGGGCTTCCTCCCGCATGCTTGATGATGTCCATCGTCGCCATCGCCAGGCCGGCGCCGTTCACCATGCACGCGATGTCGCCGTCGAGCTTGATGTAGTTCAGGCCGAACTGCGAGGCCTCCACTTCCAGCGGATCTTCCTCATTCAGATCGCGCAGATCGTGCAGATTCTTGTGACGGTAGAGCGCGTTGTCATCGAGGTTCATCTTGGCATCGAGAGCGACCACTTTCCCGTCCTTGGTGAGCACCAGCGGATTGATCTCGGCGAGTGAAGCGTCCAGCCCATCGTAAGCTTTCGACAGCGCGGTCATCGCCGCCACCGCCGCGTTCGCGCTAGCCGCCGGAATGCCGATGCCGAAGGCCAGCTTGCGCGCCTGGAACGGCGACAGTCCCAGCCCAGGCTCAATCGTCTCCTTCAGAATCAGGTCGGGAGTCTTGGCCGCGACTTCTTCAATCTCCACGCCGCCCGCCGAAGAGGCCATGAATACGGTCTTGCCCTGGGCGCGATCGAGCACGATGCCGAGATACAACTCCCGTTCGATCGGCAGCGTTTCCTCGACCAGCAGCCGCTGCACGATGCGCCCCTCGGGTCCGGTCTGGTGCGTCACCAGCTTCATACCTAGAATCTTGGCGGCGAGCTCGGCCGCCTCGGCCGCGTCTCTCGCGATTTTGACGCCGCCACCTTTGCCCCTGCCGCCCGCGTGAATCTGCGCTTTCACCACCACGCTGCCGCCCAGCTCTTTCGCGGCCAGTTCAGCCTCGCCGGCCGTGAATGCCACGCTGCCGCGCGGCGCCGGAACGTTGTATTGGGCGAGCAGAGCCTTAGCCTGATACTCGTGAATCTTCATAGTCGAGGGATTTGAAGTGCCCCGAAGCCGCGCCGGGCGCCACTGGCATTCTGGCTTCCGGCTCCCGGCTTCTGGCTTCTTGTTAAACTGAACTCACCACTATAACATGTCGTTTCTTCCATTCCTCCACCGTGTCTCGGAACGCGAAAATCTGGGTGCGCTCGACGCGCGCCTCGCGATGGGAATGATTCTTAGCGGCGAAGTGACGCACCTGCAGATCGCGGCCTTTCTCACCGCGCTCAAGGTCAAGGGCGAGAGCGCCGAGGAACTGGTGGGATTCGCGCGCGCCATGCGGCGCGTGGCCATGCCGATCGCGACCGGCCTTGGCGACCTTCCGCTCATCGACACCTGTGGCACGGGCGGCGACGGCTCCGGCACCTTCAACATCTCGACAGTCGCCGCGTTCGTGATCGCAGGCGCCGGCGTGCACGTCGCCAAACACGGGAATCGCTCGATCTCGAGCCAGTGTGGCAGCGCGGATCTCATGGAAGCCCTCGGCGTTGATCTTTCCCTCCATCCCGACGGCGTGGGCCGCGCGATCCGCGACGTCGGCATCGGCTTCCTGTTCGCGCCCGCGATACACACAGCCATGAAGTACGCGCAACCGGTTCGAATTGAACTGAAGATGCGCACCGTGTTCAATCTCCTCGGTCCACTGACGAACCCCGCCAGCGCGAACGCGCAGCTGGTAGGAGCTCCGTCGGAC
>JBOGMR010000929.1:0-5253 GCA_050746825.1 Bryobacteraceae bacterium
GTCACGGACCCCGGCGGCGCAGTACATCATCGAGCCGGGGGCGACCTTGGTGATCTTGCCGTCGAGCGAGATTTCGCCGTTGCCTTCGGTGATCACCATAAATTCCTCTTCCGGGTGTTGGTGCGGAGCGTGCGGCGTCATGCCGGGCTTGAGCAGGAGGCTGCCGGCGGTCATCGACCGGATCTGGTCGGTTGCGCCGTCGAAGTAAATTCGTAAATCGCCGAACGGCTCCTTGGTGAGCTTGGCCTTCTCCGCGGCGAGCGTGTCGTTCGGCAGCTTGGCGGCGGGCGCCAGCGCGGCGAACAGCGGGACGCCCGCGAACCGGATGGCCTTTCGTCGTGTAGTCACTTTGATTTCTCCTTGGGTTGAGTCAGCGGCGCGCGCCACGCGTCTAGGCGGCTTGCGAGTCGCCGCTCCGTGTCGCGCTCTGCGGCGTGGCCGGAGAGATTGCGAGTTTCGTAAGGATCGGCGGCGAGGTCGTAGAGCTCGCGAGCGCCGCTGTCGTAGAGGTTGAGCTTCCAGCGCTGGGTGCGGACTGTGCGGATCGGGTTCACCCATTTCTGCTTGGAGTAATATTCCAGGAAGACGGCATCGCGGGACGCGGCGGCCTGGCGCGGCCAGGTGACTCCGGCTCTCGACGCCAGCATCGGTGCGAGGTCGGCCTGAGTCGTCAGATCATGACGTTCGCCGCGGCCCGTTCCGGTAACCGTCAACGGAATTCGGACCAATTCGTCGTACATGAACGGGCCTTTGAACGGGAGGCCGTGCTCACCGAGCGCGTCGCCGTGATCGCTGGTGTACGCGATGATCGTGGTGTCGAAATCGGGGATCGCGGACAGCACGGCGCCGAGACAGGCATCGACCTTCTCGACCAGTTGCAGATAGTAGCTGCGATAGCGAATCCAATCGCCGGGAGTGAAGTCGCGAGTGGCGCGCCCCTGGTCTTCGTCGACGAAGGCGCGCTGCTCGCGAGGTTTTCCCTCGAGATTGTCAAGACGCGACCGCGGCGGCTCGACTCCTGGGCGCGGCGCGACGTCGCGCACGATCTTCGGCAGATCGTAAATGTGGTGCGGGTCAAGAACCGACACCCACGCCAGCCACGGCTCGCGGCGCCCGCGAATCCAGCCGGCGGCGCGGCGCGAGATCTCCCGATCGCTGCCGTTGATTTGCGAAGTGGCGAAGCCGAAGCGCGCGAGGCCGGCGCCGCCCAGGCGCCATTTGCCGAAGTAGCCTGTGACGTAGCCGGCTTGCTGAAAGACGCTTCCGATGGTGGGCGGCGATTCGGGAAGGGCCTTGCCGAGCGAGCCGCCGTCTACATTGGTGAGGACGCCGGTGCGATGCGGCTCGAGTCCGGTGAGCAGCGCCGAGCGCGCCGGCGAACATTGCGGCGTGTTGCAGAAGGCGTGGGTGAATCGCGTGCCGGCGGCTTCGAGTCGCTTGCGATTCGGCAAGTTTGCAGGTCCCGGCAGCCGCGCCGACTCCTGGTCCGACATGAAGACCAGGACGTTGCGGCGTCCGCGCTGAGCGGCCGCAAGAGATGCGGCGGATAGCGCAGTTGTGGAAACAAAGTCGCGGCGAGTCATGGCCGAGTCGAATATACCGCGAACCGGTCGTTGCGGTACAGAGCTTCGCGGCCGGCGATCGGACGGCCGGATTTGACGACGACATAGTCGACGCCGAACGCAGCGTACTCATCCGGCGTGAGTCGTTTGGTCATCGCCTGCTGCCAGCGGCGCCACCACTCCGTGGCAAGCGCGCTCGAATAGTTAACCTGGCCGCCGCCCTTCCAGTCGACATAGATGGCGCGCAGGGCGCCCGCGCGGAAGACGCCGGCTTCGAGGTCTTTGGCCGAGTCGGGAAACAGGAACACGGCCTCTTTGGGGGTGGTGGCGCGTGCCCAGCCGGACAGTTCGTTGAGGCTGGCATTGTGAAGCGCCGGGTAGTTGCGGACGCGTCCGATAATAGGCACGGCGAAGAATGCGGCCAGCGCGACGATCGCAATCGCGGCGCGCGACTCGAATCGGACCGCCAGCCACGCAAGAGCGGCGAGCACAGCGATGATCGCGACGCGTCGCAGCTCCGGAATTTGCGCGACCCGGACATTGACCGGGATGAGGAACGCGAGCGCGAACCACGGGATCGCTTCCCACCATCTCCGCGCGATCGCCGCCCTCGCGCCGGCCGCGCACGCGAGCAACTGCGTCATCAACGTCACGAACAGCACTGCGCGCATGGGCTGGAACTGCGGCATGAGCGCCCACTTCCAGACATCGAGCGTCAGGTACGACACTGGCAGGCTGGCTACGCCGATGACCGGCAGTCCGATGGCGAAAGCTCGCAGCGCGGGCGGCATATCGGGCCACAGCCGGCGCACCGCGAGAACGGAGGCGGCCCACAACGCGGCGTAGTGCGGAATCCAGTTCCCCGCCCAGACCGATATCCAGTTATAAGAAGCCCGCATGCGTTGGAGTTGCTCAAGCGGGGCATCGAGGCGAGCGAAGAAGACCTGCTCGGCGCCGCCTTGTCCGCGTGACGCAATCCAGAGAATCAGTGCAGCGCACGGGAACGCGAGGAGTGGACGAGCCGCGTGCCGCGTCACCGCAACCAGGGGGAAGACGACCCAGAACGGATAGGCGGTCGGCGGATGGAGAAGAAACGCGACCGAGCCCGCGACGCTTGCGGCCCAGAAGCGCTGGTGCACCGCCATTCCCATGGCGAATACGAGCACCGGCACCGCGAAGCCGCGCGGCACGGGCTCATACTCGATCGTCAGGACCGAGGGTCCGCCGATGGTAGCGCCGAGGGAGACGATTGCCGCCGCAAACAGCGCCGCGGCGCGAGGAAGTCCGAAGCCGACGGCGAGCAGATACAGTCCCCAGACGCCGAGCGCGCGGCAGACAACCTGTTCGACGGTGAGAATCTCCCGGAAGCCGAGTCCGGTGGCACGGCGCATCAGGACGGCGAATTCGTCGTAGAGCGTGAAGGCAACGTGAGGGTGTTGAACGATGAGATCGCGGGAAAGGATGGAGGGATCGTACCCGTGCTCCAGGATCGGGGCGTAGATCTGCGTATCCGACTGGAGCCAGGTATGGCCGGGAAATTGGAAATAGGTGAGCACAGTAATAGCGCAGACCGCCAGCGGCACGAGCCAGGGGCGCGCGCTTACTGGGTCGGCGTTTTGTCGAGCTGCTGCTTGGTCCAGACCCGGTTGGGATTCAACTGCAGAGATTTTTCGAATGCTTTTCGTGCCTCCCCGTTACGGTTCGATTTTCGGAGCGCGAGCCCGAGCCACAAGTGAGCTTCGCCGGATTTCGGATCGAGCCCGATGGCCTTTTGGAAATCGCGGATCGCGTTTGCCGCGCCGCCGCCAAAGGCTTCGGGCAAATAGTAGTTGCCGACGCCACGGCTCACGTAGGCGCGCGGCGATTTCGGATCGAGCTCGATGGCCTTCCCGACCTCGGTCTGCGCTTGCTTTCCGTAGGAGAGCCCGGCCAGGACATTCGCAGGAATCACCTGGCCGCAGAGCGTGCCGAGGATGCGATGATATTCGCCGTTCGACGGCTTGAGCGCGATGGCGCGCTCGGCGTGGCGGATGCCGGATTCGGCGGCACGTTTCGCTGCACCCTTGTCGCGCAATTCCTGCGTGACCTCGGCCAGGTAGGAAAAAGCAAGCGCCGCACGATACTGGGCGTTCGCATCATCTGGCGATTTCGCCGCGGCAGCGCCCACGTCATTCGCAAGTTTTTCGAGCGCCGCGCGATCCTGGCGGTCGCGCGCGGATTCCAATTCACCGGCAGTCGCAGCGATGAGGCCGGCGAGGCAGCAGAAGATGATCCGTTTCCGCATACTCACCAGTTTACAGAGCCGCCACCCGCCGTTGGACCAGCATGTAGTAGAAGGCGAGCGCGAGCAACAATAGCCCGTTAACCGCCAGGACGGGCGGGGCGCTGAAGCGCTCGACAAAGAATCCCGCGGCCAGGGCGCCCAACGGCATTCCGCCGCGAAAGGCGACGTTGTACACGCTCATGACGCGGCCACGCATTTCGTGGCTGGTGATCAGTTGAACCAGCGAACTGATCATGGCGAACACGGCGACCAGGGCTACGCCGGCGACGAATAGCAACACAAGGCTCAGCCACAGAGATCGCGAGAGTGCGAAGCCGGTGATGCCGGCGCCAAGCGCCCCAAGCATCAGGAGCGCGACGCGGCCCTTATGGCGGATGTTGCCGAGCGCGGCGACGATGAGAGCTCCGCAGACCGCACCCGCCCCCGAGATCGACATCATCAGCGTGAAGACGTCGGGCCCGGCCTGGAAAACGTCTTTGGCGATGACCGGCAGGAAAGTGAGGAGAGGGATGCCAAGGGCCGTCATGGTGAACGCGAGGATAATGAGTCCCGTCATCGCGCCCTGATTGCGGATGAAGCCGAAGCCCTGTTTCATGCTGCCGAGCATCGACTCGCTGGAACTCTGCGGATTGAACTGCGTGCGGAGCTGCGTCAAGGTGATGATCACGGCGATGAAGGACAGGCCGTTGAGCGAGAAGCACCAGACGTAGCCAAGCTTCGTGAAAGCAAGTCCGCCGAGCGCCGGGCCGATCACGCGCGCGAGATTGAACTGGATCGAGTTCAGCGCGATGGCGTTGGGCAGGTCTTCCTTGTCCACCAGGCTGGGAATCAGAGCCGAATAGGCGGGCCCACCGAAGGCCTGCGCCGTGCCCACGATAAACGAAAGACAGAGAATCTGCCAGACGCGAACCGCGCCGGTGGCGATCAGACCGGCCAGCAGAAACGCGCAGCTCAACTGGATCACCTGGGAGAGCACCAGAAGCTTGCGGCGATCCATGCGATCGGCGACCACGCCCCCCACCAGCGAAAAAAGCACGATGGGAATCTGGCCGAGGAACGCGTCCAGGCCGAGGAATTTCGGCGACTGCGACAACTCGAGCACGAGCCAACTCTGGGCGACGCTCTGCATCCACGTGCCGATGGAGGAAATGCAGGCGCCGATCCACTGGAGGCGGAAGTCGCGGTAGTGAAACGCTTTGAAAACCCGGCGGAGCACTTAAGAGCCAGAAGAAGAGACGTGGCGGAGGCACTCGTGTCTGCCACGCCGGGACTGGTCCCGGCGCTTGCGTGTGACCTCCGAAACCCCGGTGCGGTCGTCTTGCATAAGCTTACGGAAGCGGCTTTTCACGGTGGACGAGGTGAAGGATGTTGCCGTCGCAGTCGGTGAAAAAGACAAGGCGATTGCCC
>JBOGMR010000930.1:0-3786 GCA_050746825.1 Bryobacteraceae bacterium
GAGTTGGGCCCGGCGGATGCTTCCGGACGGCGGAGCCCTCGCCCCGTCCCCGGCGAGACGTTTCGCGTCGACTGCGACATGGTGATCGCCTCCATCGGGCAGTCCCGGCTGATCCGCCTCCTCGAAACGTGCGCCGGCGTTCGGCTGAACGACGGCAGGGTCGAAGTTGAGCCCCAAAACGGGCAAACCTCGAATCCGAAGTACTATGCGGGCGGTGACTGCGCCAACGGCGGCAAGGAAGTGGTGGACGCCGTTGCGGAAGGCAAAAGGGCAGGTTTGGGGATAGCGCACCGGCTTAGAACGGAATAGTCCTATTGGTTCTATTTCGCCTGCTTTTATCCATTGACTTGAACCGCAAATACGGCTACACTTACGAGTTAGCTGGCGGTTGAGCGACTCTCTTGTCCGCCAGTGGGGGATTAGCATAAAACGAAGCGCTGAGTAGTATTCCTCGGAGGAACGCAAGATGCGTAGTTCGGGTAGGTTGTTTGTCGTAGGGTTGCTGGTGCTTGGGTCCAGTTTTCAAGCGCCAGCGCTAGAGTTGCTGGTCAATCCGGGCTTCGAGGATCCAACACCTTTGCTCGGTTGGACCGTGTCGAATCTGACCATCCCTCCAAGCCCTAGCTTGGGTACATTCCAGCTCGGTACCGGCGTGGTTAGCCCGCTTTCCGGGCATCCCACGGCAGGCCCACATGGCGGAACGCAATACGCCATCTCCGACCAGAACAATTCCGGGGCCGCGGGCGCTCACGCGCTCAGCCAGTTGTTCACCATTCCCGGTCCCTCCCAACTGATCACGCTCTCTTTTTGGATCTTCGTAAACGACCAGAGGAATGCGCTACCGGAGGCCGAGTCCAAAGGCTTCGACTATACGGGCGCGAGCTCACCCAATGCGCGGACCCGGGTCGATCTACTGCTTGGGTCGGCGACCATTTTCAGCCTAAACCCCGCTGATATCGTGAGTAATCGCTATAGTGGCAATGGCTTGCTGAACAACCAGGCTCCCTCGATGGGTGGCTGCAACATCGCCGCTCCGCCGTTTTATTGCCCGTGGCAGTTCGTCACGCTGGACATTACAAACCTCGTTACGCCTGGACAGCAATACCTGCTTCGTTTCGCCGATGTCATCTCGGAGAATTTCTATCAGACCGGCGTGGACGATGTTTCCGTCAACTTCCTGGTTCCCGAGCCGGGTACTCTGATGCTCTGCGGCCTCGGCTTGCTGGGCGCCGGAGTATGGCGCCGTCGCAAGCGCGCCGAGTAGCGAATTCTCAAGCTTGAACAGAAAGGGGCAGGTCCTTCGGGGCCTGCCTTTTTTGCTTGTACGGCCTCAGCCGATTTCGCGCTGAATCGCCCCCGCGATGCGCTCGGTGAACTCGTTCACCTGTGCCAGCTCCGGCCCTTCCACCATAACGCGCGCCAGCGCCTCTGTACCTGAGAATCGCACCAGCACGCGCCCCAAGCCCGCCAGCGCCTCCTCACAAGCTTTCACTTCCCGCGCCACCGAGGGCATCTCGGCAAGCGGCTTCTTCTCCCGCACGCGGACGTTCACCAGGCGCTGCGGATACACCGTAAGATCGCTGGACAGTTCGTCCAGCCCCAGTCCGCTGCGCCGGGCGATTTCAAACACCCGCAGCGCGGTGAGCATGCCATCGCCGGTGGTCGCGTGTTCGGAGAAAATCACGTGGCCGGATTGCTCGCCACCCAGCGCCGCGCCCGATCGCAGCATTTCTTCCAGCACGTATTTGTCCCCCACAGGGGTTCGCAGCATGCGCACGCCGTCGCCGGCCAGCGCCTTCTCCAGGCCGAGATTGGACATCACCGTGGCGACGACCGTATTGCCGGGGAGCTTCCCGGCGGCGCGCAACGCGCGCGACACCATCAGCATGACCGCGTCGCCGTCCACGACCTTGCCGGACCTTGCCACAAAGATCGCGCGGTCGCCGTCGCCGTCGAACGCAACCCCCATATCGGCGCCTTCGGCAAGCACCGTTTCGCGCACCGATTCGATGTGCAGCGCCCCGCAATTCAGATTGATATTCCGGCCATTTGGCGCGCGGTGAGTAGCGATCACCTCCGCACCGGCCCGCCGCAGCAAGCCGGGCGCCAGTTCGGAAGCGGCTCCGTTGCCGCAATCGGCCGCTACGCGCAGTCCGCCCAGACTCACCGGCAGCGTCGACAGCAGATGGTCGACGTATTCGCGGTCGAGACCCTCATCGGCCGGAATGCCGAGCGGCTGCGGATCGACGCCCTTTTCGAGAAGCTTGAACATCGCTTCCTCGATTTCATGCTCTTCGTCATCCGGCAGCTTATAGCCGGAATGACCGAATACCTTGATGCCGTTATCTGCAAACGGATTGTGCGAGGCCGAGATCATCACGCCGGCGACGAATTCGTCTGTCTTCGTGAGATAAGCCACGCCGGGCGTCGTGATCACTCCGGCGGACGTCGCGCGCACACCGCGGCGCGCGAGGCCGCCCGCAACTTGCGCGGCGATCCAAGGCGAGGATTCGCGCGTATCCATCCCGATCAGCACCTGCGGAGAGGACGCCAGCGCCGACGCCACGCTCCCCAGCGCCATACCAAATGCATGCACCGTGGCCGGATCGAGCGGGAAGGCGCCTGCCGTCCCACGGATTCCGTCCGTGCCGAACAGTTGCTTGGCCATCTATTTTTCTATTTTTTCTCCACGTACACCCGCACGGAAACTTTACCTGGATTCAGGAATCTGACCTGCGGATCGTCGACGAACGCGTTCACGCGAAAATCCATGCGTCCCACAACGCCTGTCAGATCGATCGGGTCCGTGACCGCCGTTTCGATGCGGCGTGTGCGGGTTTCCGGGCCCACCACGATCAGCTTCTCGGGACTCGCTTCGTAGCGCGAAACGCCGTAACCGCGATCCGGCGCGCCGAAGCGCACCTCGACCGGTACTTCCCGCCGTATCTTTTGCTCAAAGGTAAACCGGAGCTGCGCCGGAATCGCGCGCACCAGACGAAGTCCCTGCGGAAGACTGACGTTGCGGTTGTCGATTTGAAAGGTGTGTTCACCGGGCTGATTGATGCCGGCGAAGTCGAGCACCACGCTCGATCGCGCCGCGCTGAAGTTGCGGACGCGCTCGGCTGCGCCGCGCAGGTCCAGCGAAACGGTTCCCGCAACATCGGAGCCGATCTCCAGATCCTCCGGCATGCCTTTGTACTCGACCGGCGCCGACACGAACGCGCCGATCTCCGGATCGCGCGCGTAGGTGATCCAGAGAAACCCCGCCACCACGAGCGAGAAGAGCTTCCAACCGAGATCGCGCCGGAAAAAAGCCATCATGGCCGGCTGACCTTTTGGATCTGCGCAGCCTCGTTCGGCACCGGCAACTCGCGCTCCTCACGCAGTTGGCGCCAAGGCCCGCGGCGGCCGAAGTGCTTCTCGATGCGCTCGGCGAGTTCCTTGATTGTCAGGTCCGCCTCGATTTCGCCGAATGCCGCCGCCGAGATCTGGCCGGTCGATTCCGACACCACCACTGCCAGGCAGTCGGTCTCCTCGGTGATACCGATCGCGGCCCGATGACGCGTCCCGAACTTGGACGAAATCGCCGGGTTCATGCTGAGGGGCAAAAAGCACGCCGCCGCACTCAGCCGGTCTTTCTGTACGATCGCCGCACCGTCGTGCAGCGCAGTGTCCTTATGAAATAGCGACAGCAAAAGGTCTCTCGATATATGTGCATCGAGCCTCACTCCGCTCTCAATAAAAGTGCGCAGGCCGATGTCGCGCTCCAGCACGATCAGCGCCCCG
>JBOGMR010000931.1:0-5617 GCA_050746825.1 Bryobacteraceae bacterium
GGGTATAAGTCTGCTCGCCGTCCGGGTCGATGAGTGCGAACATCATAGCGGCAACATTCCCGTTCCAGACATCGCCGTGGTTGCGCGACAACTCCCTGTCGACCGTCAGCGCCCAAACGAATGGCGACTTGCCGTCCAGGCGATCCAGCCGCCGCCGCAACGGTTGATTGTTCTTGAGAGGGGACGCCGGCATGTCGAAATCGAACTCCGTTTTGCCGTTCTGCGCGCCACAAGGATCATAGCCGCAAGATCGAAGACTATGCGTGCGCAGACTCGGCGTAAACGGGGCAGACAACAAGCGTGCGCTCGGACGGGCCAGGAACAGAAACGGCGGAACCCAATTCACGAAATTCGCCACGGGCATTACCCAGCGGGTCGGGATGTCGCCGCGGCTGGACATCTCGACCATCAGCGGGTACGGCCTGCATTTGCGGTGGGCCGGGTTGTCCCGGCAGAAGTCTTCATTCCAATCGGGGTGCTTGATTTCGAGGTTCGATTCTTCGCCAAGCTTGCCGGCGCGCTTCACCAGCCGTTTGGTCAACATAGAATCAGTGGCAGGATTGATGAGCAGCACCAGATCGATAGGCAGTTGGACACCTTTATTCTTGCCCTCGAGTGCGTCGAAAAATGTTTTGAAATGCGAAGAGTCTTGCAACGCACCTTCTAACACGCGCGCTCCAAACGAATGTCCGATGGTATAGAATCGGCGGTCCGGCTGCGCAACGCGCGTGCTTTCCAATAATTCGTCGATGATTTTGGTGAGATCGCCGTACGCCATCCGGCGCGCACCTTGTTTTCGCGACCAATAGGTAAGGAAGGTGAACGGGCCGAGCACGCCGCCCTTCAGTGTGCCGCCGCGCCAGCCGATATAGATGCCGAGCAACTGTCCCTGTGGACGGAGTCTCCGGCTCAGGAAGGAGAGCGCGAAGCGGAATCTCGCGACATCCGCGCTGTCCTCCGATGAGTTGTTGTTCCAGCCATGAACATAGAGGACAACGTTCGAAGGTTTGGTCCGGCGGATCAGGGCGAGGGTCGCGTCCACCTGATGTCGATTCGGCAGTGGATCGAACAGGCGCCCCCGGTCATTGAACTCGATGTAGGCAGTATCGAACCCCGGGTTGGAATCGAACGAACGGGTGCGTTCGATCATCGGCAGCGGCATCATCAACTGCTTCCGCGTTGGCAGAGGCTTAATGGGAGTCAGATCGTCATTAAGGAGCCGGTATTGACGATGGCAGCCGGTTGCCAGTAGAGCGGTTGCCGCGAGAAGGCAGGCAGGAAACGGGTAGAAGAGTTGAGGCATGCGGTGCTTTTGGATTATACGACGGCTTCGAAAGACCGACCTCACGGTGACTGGGCAGGTCGGGACCTGTCCCAGGCGGGCTGAAAGTCTGCCGCACCAAGCGCCGGGATGAGTCCCGGCGCGGCAGGCATGAGCGCCTGCGCCACGAGAATGTCGAAACTCCAGGCGGCCGCGTGTAATCGGTCAGGCTACCGGATGCGGAATGAGACCAGGTTTGAGTAGGCCGAGGCCGCCGCCGGGTTGAATGCCTGCACGCGAAACGAATTGTTGCCGTTCGGCGCAGTGGTGCTGTGGGTGGCGCCGGAGACGGTTGCGATCACGGTCCACTGGCCGTTCTTGATTTTGCGCTCGACCCGATACCCGGTGGCGCCGGAAACCGAGGTCCAGGACAAGTTGACGGTGGAACCCGAGGCCGAGCCGGTGAGCACGGGCGCGGCGAGCGGATTGACGGTGATGGTTCTGGTGGACGAAGACGTTGCGCCGAGGTTGTCGGTGACGCGCAACAGCGCCGTATAGGCGCCGGCCGAGTTGTAGGTGTGCGAAGCGCTGACGCCCGCCGCGGTTGCCCCGTCGCCGAACTGCCACGCGTAAGCGGTGATGCTGCCATCGGGATCGAAAGAGGCGGCGCCCGAGAAATTGACGGTCAGCGGGACTGTGCCCGACGCCGGCGCCGCGGTAAACGATGACACCGGCGGCTGATTGCCGCCGCCGCCCGAACCGAATTCGAACGCGCCGATATCGAATACGGCGTCGGAGGGCCGCGGCTCGGTGGCTCTGTGTTTGACGTACTGCAGCGTCACGTTGTGCGACGGCAGCACCGCTGGATTGAGATTTCCGCCCGTGTTCACACAGGCCGAGCCGCTGGTGAGGCGATAATCCTGGCCGGGCTCGTCGACGAAACCCGGAGCCGAGCCCGTGACCATGGTGCCGTCGTTATTTACGGCGCCGTTGAACGAGCCGAAGCTCACCACCCAGCCCGGCTTGATCCAGTTGTGGCTGAGGTTGAACACGCCCGAGGCGTCGGCGAGCGAGACGGTGGTTCCGGCGGCCGTCGAGTAGAAGATGTTGTTCCGCGCGTCGATGGTTTCCTCGTTCGTCGAGGCGCGGAAAAGCGTGGTGCGATCGGTGCGCGCGGAGATGAGCGTGTTGGCGAAGAAATAGAGCGTGCCCTTGCGCTAGGACGCCGATCCGCCGCTGTCGCCGCCATAGTGCACCATCTGGCGATTGCCGTCGGCGGCGAATTCATAAAGCACGTTGCCGTAGACGTGAGTGGCGCGGTAACCCGGATCGGACCGGATGACGGAGGAATCTTCGCCGTCGACCAGATCGAGCTGCCGGTTGCCGCCTTCGATCCAGTTGTAGCGGATGACGGCGCCGGCGGAGCGGTCCTTGAGATTGTTGCCGCCCGCGCCGGAGATGAGGCGGCCCAGACGGTTGCGCTCGAAGCGGATGCCGAGGGCGGCGGTGTAGATGTTGTGCTCAAAAATGCTGCCGGAGTTTCCGCCGTCGTAGATGTAGTTGCCTTCGATCACGATGTTGCGCGACACATCGGCGTCGGTTGAGGCGACGAACAGGCCGTTGCCGGCGTCGTGCAGGACGTTGTTCCGGATGGTGCAGTTCTCGCATTTCTCAACGTAAATGGTCGAAGCGTTGCCGGAATACGCGACCGTGCTTCCGGCGTCGTCGGTAAATGTGTAGGACGACCGCGCGCCGCGGATTTCGAGATTCTCGATGACGATATACTTCGGCATTGTGTCAGGCGGAGTGTTGGCGCCGCCGATTTTTACGACGCCGCGGGCCTCGCTCCAGTAATTCTGGCCGGGGGCGGTGACAGCGCCGATGCCTTCGATCACGGGGAGCTCGCCGCCAGGTCCGGCGACGCCTTGAATCGTGATGGGGAGCGAGGCCGTGCCCTGGCGGCAAAGCACGAATTTTTCTTTATAGGGCGTGGAGCGGTAAAAAATGCGAACGGTGTCGCCCGGCTGAAGCGACGAGAGCGGCGTGGCCCCGATCGAGGCGAACGGTTTTCCGGGTCCGACTTCGTAAATAGCCGCATTCGCCACGCAGATGAGGGCCAGGGGGAACAGAAATGGGCGGCAATAGCCCATGGTTTTTAAGGTCCACATAGTGGAAGTATAGGCAGGCGGTCTCGATGTGGCAATCGACGGAATACCCTACGACGTGCCGGGAGAGTTCCGATGGGTTGGGACGCGAGGAGCCGGAGACCTGCCGAAGGCAGACTAAGGTCTGCCGCACCAAGCGGCAGGCACGAGCGGCAGCCGGCCGTTTCAGGGCAGTCGCTCGCGCCGGAAACTTTTGCGCCGCAGCGCCGGGCGACGAGCCCGGCGGCGGCCAAAATCGCCGCCCCACAAAGCACCCGGAATCAGCAAGCGTGCGGCACGGCTATAATGTGTGGGCCTTCTATGGGGAAACGAGTTTACCTCGTGACGCGCGATCTGCACTTTTATGCCGGGCTGTTTCTCAGTCCATTTGTTTTGGTGTTCGCGGTCAGCGTGTTTTATCTGGTGCATGTCTGGTTGCCGGAGAGGGCGGCCGCCTCGCCGGCACGAGTCGTAGCGGATCTGCCGGTCACCGATGAAGTGGAACGGCTGACAGGGCGGGAACAGGTCAACGCGTTGCATCCCGTGCTCGAGCGGATGGGAGTCAACGGCGAGGTGGGCTTTGTCCGGCGGATCGTGAAAGAACACCGCCTCGTCTTGGTGGTCTCGGTGCCGGGCCGCGAGACTACGGTTGACCTGGACGTCGCCGCGCGCACCGGCAAAGTGTCGGAGCGGCGCACCGGCATTGCGGACGCCATGGTTTTTCTACACAAGATGCCCGGACCTCATAATGTGAATATCCGGGCAAACTCGCCGTACATGCGGGTCTGGCGAACGCTGGCCGATGTGAGCGCTTATGGTCTGCTTTTCCTCACGCTGAGTGGTCTGTATCTTTGGGCTATGCTGCGCGCGGAGCGGAGCATCGGCATCGTGCTGCTATCGCTGGGCGGGGTTTCGTTCTTCGGATTGATCTATGCCATCTCGCACTGAACAGGCGGCGCCCCGGCGAACGGTGTCGCGCAGGGCTCCGGATAGCGCCGCAATCTGGAACCGCAAGACCCATTATTATCTGGGTCTATATTTTCTCTTCTTTCTCTGGCTCTTTGCCTTCACCGGGCTCCTGCTCAATCACTCGAGCTGGAAGTTTGCCGAATTCTGGCCCAACCGAAAGGTTTCCGGATTCGAGCGGCAGGTCGAGGCTCCCAGGTCAGGCAGCGATCTCGATCGCGCCCGCGACGTCGCGCGGCAGCTCGGAATCACCGGGGAAATCGAGTGGGCGGCTTCGAAGCCCGATTCTACGCTGCGCGAATTCCGTGTGAACCGGCCTGGCCATAACTTCGTGGTGACGGTGAACCAGGATGTGAACCGCGCAAACGTGCAGCACACCGAGATCAATCCATGGGGCGTCATGCGGGTGTTGCATACGTTCACAGGCCTTCGCGCGGGCGATACGCGGAATCAACGCGACTGGATCCTGACGACGGTTTGGGCGTTATCGATGGACGCCGTGTCGGCCGGGCTCGTGGTGATGGTTCTGAGTGGACTCTATATGTGGTATGGGTTGCCGAGCAAAAGGAAATCAGGAATGGTTGCGTTCGTGTTGGGAACGATGACGTGCGGAGTGTTCGTCGCGGGCATTCGCTGGCTGTATTCGTAAGTGGTTGATCCGGTGATTCCATGGCCAGGAACAAGATTGATTTCGACACGGTACGGAGAATCGGACTTGAGCTGCCGGATGTGGAGGAGTCCACGATGTACGGTTCGCCGGCTCTGAAGGTTCACGGGAAGCTGTTGACATGTATTCCCATCCACAAATCCGCCGAGCCGAACTCGTTGGCGGTCCGCGTCGATTTTGGTCAACGCGCGGAGCTCCTGGAAACCGACCCCGATGTTTACTACTTGAAGGATCACTACGTGAATTATCCGGTTGTGCTGGTGCGGTTGTCCCGCATTCACGCTGATGCCCTGCGAGACCTGCTTGGAATAGCGTGGAACTTCGTGAGTGCGCAAACGGGGCGCGGAAAGCGTGGCGCGCGAGGAACGGGGAGTCCCAGGCGAAAGCAACGGGTGCGCAGCGCGGAGTGAGAGAGCGGCGGCCGCGGTGGGGCCATTAGTCGCTGCGGAGCGCCGTGGCCGGATCCACGCGCGCGGCCCGGCTGGCGGGCAGGTAGCTGGCTGCGATCGCGGCGGCGGCGAGCAGCAGGCACGTGCCTCCGATGGTGACCGGATCGATTGGCTTCACTCCGAACAGGAG
>JBOGMR010000932.1:0-4323 GCA_050746825.1 Bryobacteraceae bacterium
TACAAAGACCGCGCGAAGCTGCCGCCCAACGAGACTAACGGAAACACGCCGCTCGTCAGCGCCTACGAAGTGGCCTGGTATTCCTGGAAGGTCACGGGCGATGCGCGCATCGCAGACCTGGTCGAGCAGGACGAGATCAAGGACACCATCGACCTATGCTATCAGACTCTCGCTCTCGCCGGCATCGATCGCACGAAACACAAAGAGAAGATCCAGCGCAACGCCGGGCGCATCCTTTCGCTGCAGCGCCCCAGCGGCCAGTGGTCGATGAGATTCGATTCTGCTCAAGCCGAAGTCGAATTTCAGACCGGGCACGCGCTCTGGGCGCTCCACGCCGCCGGAATTCCCGCCGATCATCCGCAGGTTGCCAAAGCCATCCAGTACCTGCTTGGACGCCAACAGCAGTTCGGCGGCTGGATGGATCCGCTCCAGTCCTTCGAGAATTTCCGCACGCCTTTCCGCGAAACGCAGATGGCCGTGTTGGCGCTCAGCTCGTACTTCCCAGGCCCGGACGTCAAGAAAGGCTGGGACGCGCCGAAGACGGCCGCAGGCACGCTGCTCCAACTCGACGCCATGTGGGACGCGCCGTCTCCCGCCGCGATCGATCGCGCGATCCATGCGGCGCGTTCTCCGGAAGTTCTCGTCCGCCAGCAGGCCATCGAAGCCCTTGGCCGCTCCGCACCCGGAAAATTCGCCAGGCTCTTCGAGCAAGCCCTCAGCGACCCGAGTAAACTCGTGCAGCGCACCGCCGCCTGGTCGCTCAGGCAGTCGGTGGTGCAGGCGGCTTCCCCTGCCCAGCCGGACAATATTCTGCTCTCCTCCCTCCGCTCCCCCGGCGACCGCACACGCTGGGCCGCCACGCGCGTCTTCGCCACTCATTTTTCAGCCTTGGCCCATCGCCCCGGCTTCGCCCAAGCCCTTGCCACACTCGTGGACGATCCCATCCCCACCGTCCGCATGCAAGCTCTGAAGGGACTCTGGCAGTTCTGGTTCTGGACTCCCGCCGACGCCTCCAAAAACCTCATCGAGGACACTTTCCTCGCCGCCATCGCCAAGCCTCAGCATCCCTGGGTCGATCGCAACCTGCGCGAAGGCATCTACAATCTCGCCGACGACAACATCCGCTACCTCTACAACAACTGGATTCCGCTGCTCGCCGATCCCGCCGATCGCGAGCGCGCCATCCGCGGCCGCCTCGACATCGAAGCCCGGCTCGCGGACAAATTCTCCGGCGTGCTCGAGCGCGGCGCCGGCCTCGAGCGCAAACGTCTGCTTTCCGGTCTCACGGAATTTCATCTCCGCCGCGGCGATGTCTACGACGTCAAAGCCGACCACACCCGCCCCGCGCCTCCCGTCTACAACCGCATCGGCAACGATATCGAGCAGAGCGCTTTCTTCGGCCCGGCCAACGATCGTTTCGCGCGCGCCGTGCTGCCGCTCCTCGCCTCGAGCGACCCCGAGATGCGCAGGCTCGCGCTGAACGCCGCGGTGCTCGCCCGCCCGGTGCGCTTTCCCGGCGTAAACGAAGCCGCCGGCGACCCCGGTCAGGGACGCGCCCTGCTCACCGCCGCCCTGCAGCAGACCAGGCCCGAGCCGGCCGAAGTGCTGCGCGCCTTCGGCCAGGCGCCCCGCGGCGCCGCCGGTCCGCAGGCGGCTCCCCGCCGGCAACCCACTCGCTACGGCAGGCCCGATGAATCCTATTTCCGGGGCCGCGTCGAGCCGATTCTCGAAAGGCGTGGCAAAGACGGTTTTGCCTGCATCCACTGCCACGCCTCGCACACCATCTTCAACGGCCAGTATGGCACCGTGATGAACGTGGTCGATCTCAACGATCCCGAGAACAGCTTGCTGTTGCGCAAGCCCATTTCGAGCGCCGAAACCGAAGGCACGCTCGGCTCGGCCACCCTTCCGCACGGCGGCGGCGTCCGCTGGGAAAAGGGTTCTCCTGAATACCAGACTATCCTCGACTGGATCAAAGGAGCGAAGTAGCCTCCGCGTGCTCAAACATCCCGCTGTCCCTTATGTCGCACCCTTTGTGGTGTTCCTCGCGTTCATGGCCGGCGAGCGCGCGCTGAACCTGGATCCTGCCGTCTTCTACCCGGTGCGCGCCATCGTCGTGTCGCTGCTGCTCATCTTCGTGTCGCGGCCGGTGCTCGATTTCCGGCCCGCGCACGTCTGGGGCAGCCTGCTGATCGGCGTTGTCGTGTTCGTGATCTGGATCGGCCCCGACGTGCTCTGGCCCGGCTACCGGTCGCACTGGCTTTTCCACAACAGCATCGTGGGCAAGGCCGCCAGCGCCGTGCCCGAGTCGCTCAAAAGCAACTACGCGTTCATCTTCTTTCGCGGGCTCATGGGCTGCACGATCGCCGTGCCCATCCTCGAAGAACTTTTCTGGCGCGGTTGGCTCACACGCTGGCTGATCGACGGCCAGGATTTCCGGAAGGCGCCGATGGGCGCCTATACGCCATCGTCGTTCTGGATCGGGTCGCTGCTGTTCGCCTCCGAGCACGGCTCCTACTGGGAGGTCGGCCTCATGGCCGGAATGTTGTACAACTGGTGGATGATCCGCGCCAGGCGGCTCGCCGACTGCATCATCGCCCACATGACCACCAACGGCTGCCTGTCGATTTACGTCCTCGCTACCGGCAAGTGGCAATACTGGCTTTGAACCGTGATTGCACGCATCCGCAAACCCGGCCCCCCGCTCGGCGCCTTCATCGACTGCTTCTGGTATTTCGACGGTTACGTGAGAGACCACAAGCGCGAGCGCGCGCTGCCGACCGGAACTGTCGAGCTGGTGGTCAATCTGCGCGAACCTCGCATTCGGATCTTCGGAAACGAAGCGGACACAACCGGGCGCCAGTTCCGCGGATCGGTGGTGTGCGGCGCGCAATCGGGATACTTCGTGCTCGACACGTCGCTGCCATCGCCGGTGATCGGCGTCCATTTCCGGCCGGGAGGAGCGGCGCCGTTTCTCGGATCGCGCGCCGGCGAGCTCACGGACCTGCACGTCGGCCTTGAAGATATCTGGGGCGTGGCAGCGCGCGAGCTGCGCGAGCGCCTTCTCGAAGCGCCGTCGCCGGATGCGATGTTTGAGCTGCTGGAGCGCACGCTGCTGGCGCGCCTGCGCCGCCCGCTTCTGATCCATCCGGCCGTCGCGTACGCTCTGCGTGAGCTGACCGAGGCGCCGGCGCTCTCGCGTATCGGAGCGGTGCAGGACAAAACCGGATACGGCGCGAAACGTTTCATTGAGCTCTTCCGCGATTCCGTCGGCCTCACGCCGAAGTTGTATTGCCGCATCCAGCGCTTTCAGTCGGTCATCGGCCGGCTGGTGCGGGGACGCCGCGTCGAGTGGACGGACGTCGCGCTCGACGGTGGCTTCTGTGACCAGTCCCACCTCAATCGCGAGTTCCGCGCGTTTGCCGGAGTCACTCCCGGCGAGTATCGGCCCGTCTCCGAAGATCGGCCCAGCCACGTCGCCATCGATTCATAAAAGGGGAAAAATTTGTCCAATACATCGCACCGCGCCTTCTCCTATACTGCTGCTCAGAGGTGAGCGATATGACCGTGAAAGAAGTCTTTCCGTATCTCCGAATCCGCGGAGCCGCGGAAGCCATTGAGTTCTACAAGCGCGCCTTCGGAGCCGAAGAGCTGTTCCGTCTGTCGGAGCCAACCGGCCGTATCGGACACGCCGAGATCAAGATCGGTCCGGCCACCATCATGCTTGCCGACGAGTTTCCCGAGTACGGGTTCCAAGGCCCGCAGGCGCTGGGCGGCACGACGTTCTCGATCCACCTGCATGTCGACAACGTCGACGCGCTGATGCAGCAGGCCAAGGACGCAGGCGCGACCGTCCTCCGCGAGTTGAAGAACGAGTTCTATGGCGAGCGAAGCGGCTCGGTGCGCGACCCCTTTGGCCACGAATGGTTGCTCGGGCAGCATATCGAGGACGTCTCGACCGAGGAGATGCAGCGCCGCTACGACGCAATGTTTAAGTAGGCTATTCGAAGCGAAGCGCGACGATCGGGTCGATGCGCGACGCTCTCCGCGCCGGAATGTAGCCGGCCAGGGCGGCGACTGCGAGCAGAATCGCGGTCGCCAGCGCGATCGTGGCCGGGTCAGTCGGGGTCATGCCGAACAGAAACGTGGAGATCACGCGAGTGCTCGCGATCGCTGCGGGAATGCCGGCAGCGATGCCGATCGCGACCAGGAGCAGCGACTCACGCTGCACCAGCCACATCACGCGGCCGGGTCTGGCGCCGAGCGCCACCCGGATACCGATTTCCGAAGTCCGCCTCGCGACCGCGTAGGACATGATGCCGA
>JBOGMR010000933.1:0-4959 GCA_050746825.1 Bryobacteraceae bacterium
TCTCGAGGATCGGTTCGAGAGGCTGGATAAAATCGAGCGAGCAACTATTCAGCGGAATTGATCAACTTTGCCGTCAGATTCGTCGGCTCCACGCAACGAGGTGCCGCACGATTCCGGCCGCATGCGCAGGGCGCATGCGTGTGCGAACAACAGAACGGAGGAATGCGATGAGCGAATTGTGCAAGTCAATCCGTTGCCGTTTCGCTTGCGCCTGCACTTGCGCATGCGGCGCGTCATATTCGGTGGCGAAAGATGCGGCAGCGAGACGATCTTGCGCCTACGGGTTTCTGCTGGCCGGCGCAATACTGGTATTGACTGCGTTGCCCGTGGCGGCGCAACGGGAGGTTTCGCCACCGTGGAGCCCGGTCGCGACGTTCTCGATCCTCGCTTTCGACCCGGCGACGGGTGAGATCGGCGGTGCGGTGCAATCGCGCGTGTTCTCTGTCGGCAATGGTGTGCTCTGGGCGGAAGCGGGTGTCGGCGTTGTGGCGACGCAGGCGATCGTCGATGTGAGTTACGGTCCCCAGGCGCTGGCGTTGTTGCGGCAAGGTGTGCTGCCTGGCGAAGTGATTCGCCGCGTTTGGGAGGCCGACCCCGACCCGCGGCCGGAAAACTGGACGAAACAGGGCCGCCAGTTCGCGGTGATCGATCCGAAGGGCCAGGTCGCAGCGTTTACGGGCCCGCGAGCGACGGCGTGGGCCGGCCACAAGAGCTGCGACCAGACGAAGCACTTCTGCACCGCGCAGGGCAACATTCTCGCGGGCGAGGCCGTGGTCGCGGAAATGGTGCGCGCGTTCGAGGCGACGCCGGGGCACCTCTCGCTTCGACTCGTCGCTGCGCTCGAGGCCGGCCAGGCCGCCGGCGGTGACACCCGCGGGATGCAGTCCGCCGCCATCCTCATCGTCAAGGAGGACGGTGGCGTCTGGCTGAACAATGATGTCGTGATGAGGCTCCAGGTCGATGACAATCCCGAGCCGATCAAGGAGCTTCGCCGCCTGGTGGAGATCGCAGCACGGCGCTTTACGTGAACGCCGACGCGGTAGGGCCCAAAAAGACGAAGCGGCCGTCCTGTGACGACCGCTTCACCTTCCGTAGCGCTCTCCCCGGAGTTCCCGCTCGCCACGGATTCCGAATTGTGCCGGTGGGCAGAGCAGGATTCCTGCCAAAGTGCGGTTCGACACGACAATCGTTGTGGCACAATGTCTTTTGATCTTTGGGCGGCTGGCACGAGCCAATCCTGGTGGAAACATTCTGCGCACTATCCGACCCTTTTTGCGCAGTTGGTTGCGCCCGACCCCGGTATTGTGCCCACAGCCCGCTGTTTTTCCGTACCCTCGCCGTAGCCGTAGCCGTCCACCCACGCCCTGGGCCGTACATGGCATATCCGTTGCGCCTCTATGGCTTTGGAGCATGACGCTCCGGCGAGGCAAGGATGGACCTCGTCTGAATCCTGGAGCGCTGGAGGACGCGATGAGATTCGTTCCGGTTTCCCGCCAAGAAGGCTACAACTTCCCGCCGAACACGTTCGACGTGCGGGGCTGGCAAGTGATGACGGCCCTGGATCGCGAGAAGGTGGGGAAGGTCGACGACATTCTCGTCGACGAGACCGGCCGGCCGCGGTTCCTGGATGTAGACGTTGGCATATTCAAGAAACACGTGCTGGTGCCACTGGGCCAGGCCCGCTTGGACTCGCGTGATGATGTCGTTTGGATCGAGGGCGTGGGGCGTGGTGGGCTGGAAAACATTCCGGAGTACACGCACGATCCACGAGTCGTAAGCCCGGATTACGAGCTTCGTTTGAACGACATGTACCGTAAATCGGACGCGGTTGGCGCTACGGCGAAGGGGGCGACGGCGGCGGGCCGTTTGAGCGACCGCGGCGATCATCGGGAGGAGGAATACGGCGGATTCCGCCGACTCTCACGACTGACTGACCTGAACGACTATCGGGTCGCCGAAGGCGATACCGACCCGCGCGGCTGGGACGTGATTACGGGAGACGGGCATCGTATCGGCAACTGCACGGAGCTGATCGTCGATACGCAGATGTTGGAAGCGACCTATCTCGACACGGACATCGATGAGAAGAAGCTCAATCTCGAGGCGGTAGATCGTCACATTCTCGTGCCTATCGAGGCGGCGAGGCTGGACCGTGCGCGGCGGAACATCGTGGTCGACGGCCTCTTCCTCAAAGACGTGGGGACGGTGCCGCTCTACTCGGGCCTGCCGCTCACGTCGGACAGCGAGGACCAGATTCACGCTGCATATCAGCCGGGCCGGCGTGTGATGGACCGAGCGCCAGAAGTAAGGACGGAGGGCTCGGGACGGCGTTCGGATGATGACGCGCGCTACCTGGATCGGTTCTATGGCGCGAGGCGCGGATCCGGCATGGACGAAGGCGACACTACGATGTTGTCGAGCGTGGACCGTGAAGTCCGTATTCGTTTGAGCGGCGAAGACATCATCATCGAGAGGCGGCCGCGCATCTGATTCGGAAGCCGCGGGCATCCGCGCGCGTGAATCGGGCGCCTCGAAATAGAGAGGTCGACCATGGCGAAGATCGAGATCGAGAAAAAACCGAAAAGCAGCCTGTTACCGCTGCTTCTCGCTATGCTGGTGATCGGGCTCGCGGCGGTGGGCGTGTGGTTCTATCTCCAGAACGAGCAGGCGGAAGAATCGGCGGACATCATTCCTGTCGATTCGATCCCTTCCGCGAACGGCGACAGCATCAGCATGCTGGAGTTGCAAGAGAGCGCCGGCGTAGTGACCTTCATGTCACTCGCCTGAGCGTTACCCTACCGCTGCGGAGGCGCTCGCGAGCAGCGAGCTTCCAGCGGTTCACCGTGAAGTGGCGGCGGGGCTGACCTGTTTGCCGGGGATCCGCAGGTGTGAGAAAGAAAGGATCCACAGGCCAGCCCCGCCATGGTGTCTGGGCCCCCCTTCCTCATTGCGCATGCCAACTGCCCCACGCACCTAAGTCTTTTTCCGACAATGATTTCGAACCCGGCAACTTTTGCCGGGCGCGTCGCCCGCAACACCGATGTGTCGGGGCGGAACAACAGTCGAAGGAAGTTGAAAGTCGAAAGTTGAAAGTCGAAAGTTGAAAGTCGAAAGTTGAACGGCGAACTTTGGGGGGGTGGGACTTTTGACTTTCGACTTTAGACTTAGGACTGCCTCGACATGACCACCGACTTCCGAGCGACCTGGCTCCAGGACATGCAGGAGCGTTTCCAGTCGCTGAAGGACATGGGCGATCGCGCGATCGCACAGATCACGGACGGCGAGTTCTTTCATCAGCTCGATGGGGAGTCGAACAGCGTGGCGGTGCTTCTCCAGCACATGGGAGGCAACCTGCGATCGCGCTGGACCGATTTCCTGACGACGGATGGGGAGAAGCCGGATCGCAACCGGGACGGCGAATTCGTGATCGCGCCGGGCACGCGCAGGTCGGATGTCGTCGCGCGCTGGGAGGAAGGCTGGCGCTGCGTTTTCGATGCTTTTCCCGCGTTACGTCCGGAAGATGTCGAGAAGATGGTCAGAGTTCGTGGTGAGCCGCACTCGGTCCCGCAAGCCATTCACCGGCAAGTCACGCACGCTGCTTATCACGTCGGCCAGATCGTTTTCCTCGTGAAGCACTACCGCTCGAGTGAATGGAAGACGTTGAGTATTCCGCGCGACGGGACGGAAGTCTTCAATCGCGCTCTGGCGGCGAAGTACGCCCCGAAAACGTAGCGTCCCCGCCGTCACTATCGACTTTCAACTTTCGACTTTTCGACTTCCGTTCGAAGAATTTTCGAACCTCGATCGCGATCGCGCGTAGCAGCTTCGCCTCACGTGCGTTCGGTCTGGCGCGGCGAGTGAGCGCGCGCATGCTGCGCATGATGGAGTCGGCGTTTCTCGCTTTGAAGAACTCGATGGTTTCGAGTGCGCGGCGCGTATCCTCGAACAGGGCGCGGAGCTGTGCGGGAGTGGCAGCGGTGGCGCGGCGCTTGGGCTGCGGCAGAGCGACGGTGCGGTCGAGGCTGGCGAGCCAGAGCTCGTAGCCGATGAGCAGTGTGGCCTGTGCGAGGTTGAGTGAGGGGTGTGCGGGGTTCGCGGGAATGACGAGGAGCTGATCGCAGAGGTCTAGCTGCTCGTTGGAGAGGCCGGCGTCCTCGCGGCCGAAGACGAGTGCAACCAGGGCGTTTGGTGTGGTCGCGAGGGCGAGCAGGTCGGCGGCGGCTTCGCGCGGGTGCTGCCAGACGTAGGTCGCGGTACGGCGGCGAGCAGTCGTGCCCACGATGTGCGTCGTGTCTGCGAGCGCATCCTCGAGCGTGTCGAAGAATTCGATGCGTTCGAGCAGTGCTTCGGATCCGTGCGCGATGCCGGCGACGCGATATGCATCGTACAGGGCAGGCCGCACGAGACGCAGCCGCCAGAGTCCCGTGTTGAGCATGGCGCGCGCGGTCCCGGCGATATTGACGATGTCCTGCGTCTCGTTGAGGACAACGACGAAGTGGTCGGCGAGAAGCGAAGCGGGCTTGTCGGTAGGAATCATGACGGCGTGCTCAATGGTCGGATGTGCTGCGCTGGCCGGCGCGCACGACGAGCCAGAGTGCGGCGGCCGCGAAGAGCGCGAGCGCGGCGCCAGTGAGGAACGCGCTGCGCGCACCGTACCTGGCCCAGAGAACACCGAAGATCAGGCTAGCGGGCAGCGCGCCAATGCCGATGGCGAACTGGTATGCGCCGAAAGCGGCGCCGCGGCGGTGCGCCGGCGCGAGCGAGGCGACCAGCGCCTTTTCCGGTGCTTCCGTCAATCCATAGAACAAACCGTAGATGACGAAGAGCGCCCACACGTGCCAGGCGCTGGTGGCGAAGGCGAAACCGGCGTAAGTGGCAGCGTAGATGATCCAGCCCGCGACGATGGCGCCGCGCGCACTGATACGGTCCGCGATCACTCCGCCAGGCACACTCCACATC
>JBOGMR010000934.1:0-5502 GCA_050746825.1 Bryobacteraceae bacterium
GTATCGGGAGCACGTGCTGAAAGAGGCGCCGGCGCCCGAAGGCTTCATCCCGATTTCTTCCCTGGGTGCGCCGCCGAAAAAGGAAAGCAAGGAAGCCCGCGAGGAAATCGGCGCTTTCGGCGACTAAGCCGTTCGACGATCAGGTAGGCCGTGGTAAAAACCGCTCCCTCGCGGTCGCGGCTCTGTAACCTGTTCCTTCTACTGCGCGCGTAAGCAAGCGGTCTTTCGGGACTTCTACCACGGCCTCACCAATTTCTATTTCCGTCCACGCGAACGCTTCCGCCCTGCGGTCCAGCCGCGATCGAAGTGGGATAACATACGCGGGTGGCTCTCTGGCTCCGCGGCACAACCTGGTTTCAGCGCATTGCGCTGGCGCTGCTGATTGCCGCGCCAGGCGCTTGGACATACTCTTACGCCACCGGCTCTTCCGCCACCGGCAATGACACGCCAACTGAACTTGTAGTCCTGACGGTGCTCATCGCGTTCTTCGCGTTCCGGAGGCAACTGCTGTGGCGCGTGCGCAATCGCCTGGTGATCACGTTCCGCCTGTTGGGCATCGTCCCCATCTTTTTGATCTTCTGGCTGCTGGAACTGAGCGCGATTCTGGTCCTCGGGCAGTTCGCCTCGGAGCGTGCTCGATCTGGAAGCTCGCATCAAGAGCGTTCATGTCCTGACTCAAGACCTCATGTTGACGGCCTCGCAGAAGGCCACGTCCGGGCTGTTGGATCAACTGCGCCTGCGCGAGCCCCATCTCAGGGCGGTGATCCGGATGAACGGCGGGATCGTCTTGTTGCCTCCGGCCGGGGGCGTGTTTTCCGCCGCGCCGGAGTGGATCGCGCCCGGGTTTCAGGGCCTCTTTGAATTCGGCGGGCGCTACTACCTCGGTGCAAAGGTGCGTTCCGCGCAGGAGAATGTGGAGGCGTTCACCTATCTCCTGATCGATGATGAAATGCTGGCGACGCTGACGCCGGGAGTTGCGGCGGTAACCGGCATCGTGGACGGGGACCAGAACACCAACGTGGGATTCGATCCTTCGGGCAGCAGCGTGGCGATCGAAGAAAACGGAGTCCGCCGGCCGGTCACCTCGCCGCGGCTCCCTCCGGCCAGGAATTCGTGGGACGTGACGATCGCCACGATTCTCCCCTGGGGAGCACAAACCGCATCGGGCAAACCCGCCGATGTGATACTCCCCATTCTGTCGCGGCCGTCCCGCCTCCTGGCTGGCGTGGTCACGGGTCGTATGGCCTCGGTCATCCTCTCGGTGCTGATGATCGTGGGAGGCTTCTTTCTGATGGTAGAAATTGTCTCGCTGATCTCAAGCGTGCGTTTGACGCGTACGATCACGCGATCCGTACACGACTACTACGACAAGGTGATTTGCTGGCAGTTTTCTCCGACGGTATTCCCGAAGCTGAGAACGCCGCAGCACTGGAATTCGGCGAGGCGCGCCTCGGTGAGCTTTTGGCCAAGCACGCAGGCGAGCCCCTTGAGAACATCGTTCAGATCGTTACGGAGGGCGTTCGCGCGTGGATTCACGATTCCGAGGGCCGGGACGATACCACGCTTGTGCTCCTGAGGAAGCGGTAACGCACCTGGCGGATGGGTGTAGCGGTTCCGGCGTGACCGGTAGTTTTCTCACCACGCGCACAGCGATCACCGCAGGACGGTATGATGACCGCATGGCGCCGATCGAGATCGATCCTGAGCTGAACCGCCTCGCGCTCGCCGAAGCCGCCCAACAGTATCCGGACTTCGCCGGGCGCGCCTTGCGCGTCGTCGCCCGGCCGCTGTTGCGAGGATTCGCCTGGCAACTTGAGTGGATAGACGCGCCACCGTCCGGGCAGCAGGCATGGGAGTTCCAGAATGCGGCGGTGCGGGCGTACAAGAGGCTGGCGGGAATCAGCGGGTAATGTCAGCCGCGCCCCGCTCTGTTATCATCTCTGAAGCCATCCAGGCACAGGGGACTTACATGAAACACTTGTGTTCTATCGCCAGGAGCCTTGTCGCTCTTGCCGTGATCACGGGAGCTGCGCTTGCGCAGTCCGACAACACGTCGGTACTCGGCACGGTTAAGGACCCCACGGGCTCTACCGTACCGGGTGCGAAAGTGACTCTGCGCAACGACGCCACAGGCGCCGTCCGCCAGACCACCACTTCCGCCACCGGATCGTACGTCATTCCCTCGATTCCTTCCGGCTTCTACACGCTCACCGTGGAAGCCCCGGGTTTCAAGAAATCCGAATCTTCGCGCAACAAAGTCGATCCGAATCTTCCCGCGGTCATCGACGCGATGCTCGAGGTCGGAGCCACAACGGAAACCATCGAAGTCGTCGCATCGGTTGGCGCCATCCAGACCGAAACCTCGACGTTAGGCAAGCTGGTAGAAGGCAAACAGATCTCGGACCTCCAGCTTAACGGCCGGAATCCGATCTTCCTCGCGCTCCTCAAACCGGGCGTTCGCGGCGGATCGCTGGCCGGCTTCAGCTCCGGTCTCGGCACCGGCGGCTTTGCCATCAACGGCAGCCGCAGTCAGGACAACCTCCTGACGTTCGACGGCGCCGTCGGCATTCGAACGCGCGCCAATGGCGAATCGATCGGAACCGCCGATCTGGACGCCGTTCAGGAAGTTCAGATCCTGACCGCCAACTACTCCGCAGAATACGGCCGCTCGGCGGGCGGGCAGATTCGCATTGTGACCAAGACCGGCACGCAGCAATTCCACGGCGCGGCTTTCGAGTACTTCCGCAACGAAGCTCTCGACGCCAATTCCTGGACCAACAATCGCAATGGTGTGCCGATTCAGCCCAACAAGTTCAACCAGTTCGGCTGGAACTTCAACGGTCCGGTTTTTGTTCCCAAGATGTTCAACACGGATCGCACGAAAGCCTTCTTCTTCGTGGGACAGGAATGGGTCAAGCGCCGATCGGTCTCGACCGGCTATCGTACGGTGCCGACCAGCAAGATGAAAGCGGGCGACTTCAGCGAGCTGCTGTCCACGAATCTGTACTTCAACGGCACGCGCACGGTGCGCGATCCGCAGAACGGCAATGCCCCGTTTGCGAACAACATTATCCCGGCAGGGCGCCTGAGTCAGAACGGCCAGGCGCTGCTCCGCGTGTTTCCGGACGCGAACCTTGCCGTCCCGCAAGGCACATCGACCTGGTACGGGCAACGCGGCGTCCCCGTCAACCAGCGGAAAGACACTTATGGGGCCGATCTGCTGCCCTCGCAGAAAGACCAGGTCAAGTTCCGTCTGTCGATGTTCCACTACATCGACTTCAACCCCTTTCAGACGGGCTTCCTGATTTCCGCGCGGACCTTCAACCGTCCCAACCAGACGGCCTCGCTCAACTGGACTCGAACGATCAACGCGACCATGGTGAATGAGACATTGATCACGGCCAGCCGCGATCAGGTCTTCATCGACATGGAAAACACGCCGGATTTTGACCGCACCAAGTACGGCATCAACTATCCGTACATCTTCCCGGCCGGCAAAGACCGTCCCAACAAGCTCCCCACCGTGGACATCTCCAACTTCACAACCTACACGGGCAGCCCGTATCCTTCGAAGTCCACGGGCCCGATTTACGTGCTCTCGAATAACACCACCAAGATCATGGGCGCGCACACGCTGAAGTTCGGCGTGCTGTTCGAGCGCGCAGGCCAGAACGATTACGACCAGATCAACATCCAGGGCGTCCCCGGCGGCAGCGACAATCAGAATGGCCGCTTCGAATTCCGCGACGCACGTCCGGGTGGAAGTTCGCTCGCCATCTCCGACGCGATCATGGGGCTGGCCAGCAACTACGCCGAGATCGGCACCCGGAGCTTCACGCCGTATCGCGGCCACATGTTCGAGTTGTTTGTGCATGACGGCTGGAAGGTGAACGACAAGCTGAAGCTGGAACTCGGCCTTCGTCACAGCACGATCCAGCCCTACTACTCGCTCTGGCGCAATATGGCGGTGTTCGATCCGGCGCTCTACGATCCGTCCAAAGCGATTCAGGTCGATCGCGCCAGCGGCAATCCGATTCCGGGCACCGGCGACGCCTACAACGGCATCGTCATCCCCGGCGACGGCTGGCCGGATTCCGCCAAGGGCCGCGTGCCGATCGCGGATTCGGGCGAATTCAACCGCCTTTTCCGCGACGTTCCGAAACACTACTCGAACATCAACAGCCTCTGGCAGCCGCGCCTCGGTTTGGCTTACTCGATCAGCTCGCGTACGGTGTTTCGCGCCGGCGTCGGCCGCTTCTCTACGCGTCTCGGGGTGAGCGACTCGACGTTCCTCGGCGGCAACCCGCCGCTGCAGCCGCTCGCTTCGATCCCCACGCCGCTGGTCGACAACCCGGGTGGCGGCTCGCGCGCGAGCTTCCCGTTGTCGGTCACGTCGCAGGACAAGATCTACCCGATCCCCGAATCCTGGAACTGGAACTTCACGGTCGAGCAGCAACTGCCGATGAAGTCCACGCTCGAGGTCTCTTACGTCGGACGTAAGGGGCTGCACCTGCTCCGCGAACGGAACATCAATCAGCTCACTACCGGTACGATTCAGGCCAATCCCGGCGTCAACGCCAATTTCCTCCGGCCTTACAAAGGCTACGGACCGATCCGCATCTCGAACGGAGACGCCAGCTCGTATTACCAGGGCTTCCAGGTTGGACTGAACCGCCGCTTCTCGAACGGCTTCAGCTACGGCCTCGCGTACACACTCTCGAAGTCGGAAGACAGCGGCTCCGGCCCGCGCGACATTCTGCCGAATGCATTCGATGCCGCACCGATCTGGGGTCCTTCGACCTTTGACACACGCCACGTGGCGGTGATCAACTTCATCTATGAGCTGCCGTTCCTGCGCGGCAACAACAGCATGGCCGGCAAGCTTCTGGGAGGCTGGGAGATTTCGGGTGTCACCCAATTCCAGACCGGCACGCCGTTCACGGTGGCTACCGGCGATGATTTCGCCGGCGTCGGTCCGGGTTCGGGCGCCCAGTTGTGGAAGATCACAGGCGAGGTCCAGTATCAGAATCAATTCGCGGCGTCGAATGCCGAGAACGCCTTCTGGTTCAACCCGAAGAACTCGAGCGGCGGGAACCTCTTCGTGCGGCCTGACACGGGCACGTTCGTGACCGATCGCCTGCGCGACAAAATCCATCACCCGGGTTTTCAGAACTGGAACCTGTCGCTGTTCAAGACGTTCAAAGTCACTGAGCGGGTCAACGTGCAATTCCGCGCCGACTCGTTCAATTTCCCGAACCACCCCAACTGGGGCGGGGCCACCGGCGGCGGCGTCGACACCAACCCCAACGGCGCCAACTTCGGCAAGATCACCGGCAAAGGCGCTGAGCGCAACATGCAATTCGGTCTGCGCGTCGGCTTCTGAGCCGGAGTCCATGGCGGGGCAGGCGATTTCCTACCTGTCCCGCCACACCCTCCGGGCAGGATCAAATTTTTTTCCTTATCCTGCAAATCCATCATTGACTCGCAGCTAAAATCGGGGCA
>JBOGMR010000935.1:0-3940 GCA_050746825.1 Bryobacteraceae bacterium
CGCCAATACGATACGTATTGTTCCCACCGCGGGTGGCGAGGGCCGCGATCTCACGAGGACCTCGGCAGGTGGTTCGATGACATGGACACCCGATGGCAAACACCTCATCTTTACCCAGGGTTGGACCGGATCGGGTGCAAGCTTCTGGATAATCCCCATCGAAGGGGGGAAGCCTCGGAAGCTTGATGTTCCGCTCGACGTGCCCGGGGAGATGAGTATTCGCCCCGATGGCCGCCGCGTGGCCATCACCTCGCGCGGCTTTTCTATGGAGCTGTGGGTGATGGAAAACCTGAAGCTCAACTAACCGGAACGCCAGTTCCGCAATCTGCAAAGATTCTCCGCTGATTCACCGCTCCGCGATTGCGCCGTGGTGTCTACGCGAGAACTGTCGCAATCCATTAATTGAGGAGAACTCCGATGAATAAGAAAAATGTAAGACTCGCCGCTTTTACGGGAATCGCCGTCCTAGCGTTGGGCACGATTCACCACGCCTTCACCCAGACCGGCGACCAGGAAGGAAGCCAGTCGAGGCAGGTCATTCGGCTCGTCGAGCGCCTCGTGGATGTGGCTTTTCAGGATGCCGCTCCCGCCGGTCCCAGCCTCGGCGACCGCATCGTGTTCACCAGCGACCTATTCGATGAACGTGGCCGCCTGGTGGGCCGCGATGGCGCCGACTGCGTCACCGTGCGTCTCGATCGTGCCGCGCCGCCTGCGCTGCAACAGGTGGTGCAGTGCACGGTAACGGTGCAACTCCCGGATGGCCAGATCACGTTCCAGGCCTTGGGGCAAGGCGCCGGGAACTACTTTGCGGTCACCGGCGGCACTGGCGCATACCGCGCCGCGCGAGGCGAGGCTTTCGTCCGCGACCGCGTGCCTCTGCAGGTGGCAGACGTCACGATCACGCTGATTCGTTAAGTGTGGGGCAGTCTGCGATTGGAGAGAAGCCATGAAGATTGTGCATGTCCGAATGGACTCCGTTGCGGTGGTGGCACGCATCGGCATCCTGGCTCTGTCACTGGCTGGGCAGAACCTACCGGCGAGCATGCTTCCAGTTACCGTGAGTCACGGCGTTTCTGAGAAGAGGCGAAACAGACCTGGACGCCTCCGCTTCCTGAACTTGCTGTGCGGTTCGCGTCTACGGCGGCCTCGCTGCATCCTCACGCCCGGAAGGTACACCTTTCACGGATCGGTCCAGAGTCAATTGGGAGCGGGGTTTATCATCCCGTTGGCGCAACTGCACGGCGTGCTGCGCCTGGTAGCGGAGGACGCGCCCGAACCGGCGTCCTGCGTGCTTGTGGGAGCCGTCCTCGTCTTTCCATTGATGATCCGGCGCCAGGTGGCGAAGCAAACGCTCACGCCCGCCAACAGCAAGTAGTAAACGGCAATTCTACTAAAAGGAGAGAAATATGGGAACAATCGTGTTGTGTCTCTTTACGGTTGCCCTCGCGACGGCGCAGGCATCCAATATCGTCTTGACCTCGATCGAAGGAGGGACGTTCACCTACGCGCTCCAACTTGTGCCCGGCGAGACGGCCTCGTTCTCCACTGGCAGAGGTCTCTCGCTCTCTGGAATGGCGGGCGTGACGAGTTCGATGGTGTCAGGGCCCCTTGGCGTTTTCACTGCGGCGATTCCCACGGATAGCTCCGCCAGCTTGGTCAACTTCCTTGACCGCATCACGTTGGCATTCGCAAACATTGGGGCTTCTGATTCTGATGTTCTCGAGTGGAAGATTCAATCTTCACGCTCGACGATCGGGTTGGTCATAGGCGTGGCCGATTCAAACGAAGGGCGGTTCAGCACGGGGGTTCTTGGTCCGGTGGCCGACCCGAAAGTGCCGGAACCGGCAACCGCGGGCCTTGTGCTTCTAGGCCTTGCCGCTGCCTCGCGCGCCCTACGTGGGCGATCTCGACATCGACGCGAGCGCAATCCGCAACCGGCCGCCCAGGACTAAATCCTCGACGGCCGGTCGCAGGAACGAAACCGAATGGCCTTAGGGGCAGACGCCGCCGTTGGTGGGAACGCACATCGGCTGGATCTCGAACAGAGCAGAATTATTTGGATTGACGGTTACCTTGGTCCAGTGAACATTGTTCTGCGCGAAGACTTCCGTGCGAGTGAAGTTCATGAACGCTGTACCCGCAGGGATCAACTGCGTGATGAAAGGGTACAGATCCGTCAATGGTTGGTTGATGCGGAAGGTGTGCGTATCCCCATTCACCAAAAGAACCTGCAACCCGGATGATCTCACGAAGGCGCGCAGGCGCTCCATGAAATCCGCATACCCCGACTCGGTGTAGACGATCGGGTTCGAGGCCGACACCGGTTCTAGGAAACGCTGGAACGGATTTGCCTGGATGCCGATCACGACGCCCTTGATGGTGCTGCTCGATTTGGCATCCGAGAGAGCTTGGTTCAACCAGGTGATATTGGCATCGTTGCGCGCCAGGTACTCATCCTCGGTGAACGCGCACGGCAAATTGAAGTTGGCGGGGCCGCAAGGAACCGGCCCCTGATAGACCTGCTGATGATTGTTGTTGCTGCCGGGCATGTGCAGCGTCACGAAAAGGACTGGTCCTTCCACCCACTTGGCGTTTTCGCGATAGAGCGCGTGACCCGGATTGTCGCTTTGGCGGGCCAGCGGCCTCTTGTTCGTGCCCAGGCTGTTCCCATCCGGATAGAAAGTCGCGCGCAGCTTCGCCAGTCGTTCGAGCGGATGGAGCGCTCCATTATTGGTGCGGTGGCAATCCGTCCATTCATTGTCTCCCGGCGTGTAAATCACCGGGTTCGTGAAGCTGTTGAAGGAGGCAAGGTTTTGATCAAGGACCCGGTCCTGACAAAGCGTGTTGCCGGCTTTGATGTCGCCGATGTGCATCGTAAACTGAACGCTGGTGTCGGCGTTGATTTGGTTAATCAGGTTGACATACAAAGGCGCCGGGTACTTCTGCTGCAACCCGCCGCCAGGCGCTGCCTCGGTTGGAACATACGGTTGATCGCCGATCACAGCGAACGAATAGTTGTCCGCTGCAAGCAACGTGCTACCTGCCAGCAACGCAGTCGCGATACCACCCTTGAGCGTACGATACCTTCTGGTCACTAGTTTCTCCTCTACTTTTTGGTTCATCGAAGCGGCTTGCTTCTTCATAGACACTACCGAAGAACCGGCGGCTTGGCAACCGTACATTCCAAACGATTACAAATGTTAAGTCCCATGGAATCAACAACAAAGCAACGCCAAACATACCTAGGTAATCTTTTTGCTGAGTTACCGGTAATTCACGGCATTTTCTCGGTAGCACCATTGACAATAAGTTGGCCCAAAGACACCAGAGCGTACCGGCATGACAGTAGCGCCACGGCTGCGCTCCGGGAGTCTGGCCGCGAGACTAATTCGTATTCCGCAACCGTAGAGGCTGTGGAGGGGTGGACCGCTTCAGCCGGCCTCATGAGGTTGCGGAACGGTGGTGGGCCCGACAGAACTCGAATCTGTGACCTCTACCGTGTCAAGGTAGCGCTCTAACCAACTGAGCTACGGGCCCTTCAGGCAGGTTGTACTCTTCACTATACCACGCCCGTTTTTCCGAACCGTCCGGTCTTGACAATCCCCGCGCCCTCGCGCACCACCACAAGCTGATCGGCGCTGACATTCTTCAACCACTCGCGCGCGCCGTTCGGCCAGCGGATCTCGAGGTCCGCCGACGCGGCCTGCCCGAGTCCGAAATGCAGGCGCGGATCATTGGCCGAGTAGAAGCTCGACTGGCTCTGCACCTCCTGCGCCTGCTTGCGCCCGCCGTAGTGCGCCGTCACGCGGCCGCCGATCGCGCTGCGGTTCGACTTGGTCCCAACCAGCTTCACCTTCAGCCAATTCCCGCCGCGGCTCTCGTCGTTGCGGAGCAGCGACGGCGGCTCGTTGAGATTCACCACCACCACGTCCACGTCGCC
>JBOGMR010000936.1:0-6012 GCA_050746825.1 Bryobacteraceae bacterium
AGACGCGGGTTGATGTCGGGCAGCGCGTCGGCCGTCAGCCGCTCCATGCGGCCCCACTCCTGGGCAGCGGGATCGAACCGGCGCGCGTACAAATCCCAGTTGCCGTTGACTTGCTGCGACCAGACCACCCACACGCGATTCTGCGCATCCACCGCCGCCTGCGGCAGAAAGCTGTCGCCGCTCGTGCCGGGCACCCATTGAATGTTGCCCCAGCGTCCCTCCCGGTACCGCCGGATCACCACATCGTCGCGGTCTCCAACGAAGCTCAGCCAGGCCACCCACAGCGAGCCGTCAGGCGCCGCGGCAATCGATGGCCAGTCTTCCTGCCGGAACTCGTGTCCGACCGCAGTCGCCTGAATCTGCGCAAGCGCAGGCGCAACCAGCACCACAAGCAGTAACACAATCGCAAACATGCCGGTTATTATATATGGCCGCGCTCGACTGAGCGGCGGCCGTGAGGGAGCGGATCCCGCGCGACGGGCCGCTCCTCCCCCACCTCCCATCGCAGCACGCTCGATCCTGCTGACGGGCGGCGAGACGGCCCTGTCCCGCGAACTTTTTGTAAGAACCCAACCTGGTGAGGAAAGTTGTGCGCGCGAGGCCGGGGGCCGATCCTACTTCAGCGCATCGTCGATACGTTCCGTAAGCATCCGTACGAACCGGTCGGGCACAAACCCATTCAGCCTGCTGACGACTTCCCCCTTCCGGTTCAACACGATGGTCGTGGGGATCGAATTGATCTGCAGGCTCCGCGCCAGCCCATCCTCGAAATAGGTCGCCTTGCTCCACTTCTGCTCGCGCAGAAACGGCTCGACAATGGATCGGTCCTCGTCGGTACTCACGGCCAGGAACACCACGTCGGGATTGTTCCTGTATTTCTCCTTGACCTGCTCGTACAGCGGATACTGGGCCCGGCAGGGCCCGCACCACGTCGCCCAGAAATCGAATACCACCGCTTTGCCCGCCAGCGACGACAACTTCATTTTGTCGCCCTTCAGCCCCGAAAGCGTGAAGTCGAGAATTTTCGCCGCCTGCGAATTCGGATCGGCCTGGCCCATGCGTTTTTGCCGCTCCTCGTGCGACGCCTGGTTTCGGTCATAGGATTCCAGGATGATATCGCCCAGCCCTTTTTCGCCGCCGGTCAGCTTCGCGTACAACTCGCCCATACGTTTGCGATCGGCCGCGCGCGTCTGCTCGCTGTTCTTCGGATCCTGAACCGTGAAGGCATCCGCGAAAAACGGAATCGCCTCCTTCTCGCGTCCCGCGCGCACAAGCCACCGCGCGACTTCCCGGGCTGCCTCCGCGGTGGGGTAGACCTTGTAGCTGGCCTTTGCGAGGGCGATAGCCTGGTCTTGGTTGCCCACGTTCCCGGTCGCCCGCGCTTCAAGGGAAAGCGCACGCGCTTCGCCCCGGTCGAGCTCTTCCTGCCACTGCGCATCGCTCACCCGCCCCAGCGCCGGCTGCAGCCGCGCCGCGGTCACCAGCTCGTGATACCGCCGCGAATATTTGAGCGCGCGCCCGGAAGTCTCCTTGACGTCACTGGAAAGCAGCGCCCGCGCCACGCGCTCCAGAATCTGCAGATCGTCCTGCTCGCGCGACAGCACCCGCTCGCCGTACTGAATGATGCGGCGGTCGTCCTTGGTCTCGATGGCCGCCTTGACCAGCGCCCGCTCCAGCTCCGGCCGCTTCGGAGATTCCGGATACCGCGCCAGGTGATTTTCCAAAGCGCGAACGAACTCGATCGGGCTCGATCCCGCCTCGCCGAGCGCTTCACTCAGGCTCTTCTGCTCGGCCTCAGTGAGGTCTTGCGCCAACACCCTGAAGGCGCACAGAACCGCGATCACCGCTGGCTTACGCGCGCGGCTCAGTATGGCACGTCCGGGCCGCGGCCGTGAGGGAGCGGTTCTCATTTCGCCGCTCGGATAACCTCAGCCAGCGAGGCCGCGCGAGCCCGCGCCATGTTGATGTAGCTCTCGTTCTTGACCACGCGGTCGAGCAGCGGCAAAAACGCCTGCAGCCCCACCACGCGCTTGCGGTCCATGGCTGCCTCGAGCAACAGGATCGCCTTGTTGACGCCCAGCTTGTCGTACTTCACCGAGCGCTCCACGTTCACGAAGAGCTGTCCGGTCTCGGAGATTTTCTCGAACCAGTCCGTGAGTGCACGGGCGTCCAGGTCCTCGGAGAAGTTGAACTGCACCTCATCCTTCTTGGTCCCGTCTACGAAGCGGAAGGTCTTCATTCCCATCTTCGCGACCTTCAGCGGCGATTCGAGAGGCCGTTTGAAGCGGTCCAGTCTATCGGCGAGCGAAAACATCTCCGCCGCCTCCTGCTCGGTCATCTGAAAACGGAGCGGATTGGCATCATCCACTTCTTCCTGATACGTGCATGCGCCATTTTTTTCGACCGTGATGGCCACAAACGCCGGAACCGAGCCGGGAAAGGATTTCGAAAAGTACAGGCTCGGCTCGGCTGCGATCAGCGAGCATGCGGCGAGCCCCAGCAGGAACCGGCTCACCGCGCCGCCCCCGCCAGCCGGCGCGAAACGGCCTGATGCGTGGCATGACAGATCGCAACGGCGATTGCGTCGCAGGCATCCTCGGATTCGATCGGCCCGGCGGCGCCGACCAACGAGCACACCATGGTCTGCACCTGGTGTTTCTGCGCGCGCCCGTAGCCCACTACGGCGATCTTGACTTCAAGCGGCGAATACTCGCCCATTTCGATGCCGGCCTCCGCCGCGGCCAGTAGCGCGACTCCACGCACGTGTGCCAGCTTCAACGCCGTTTTCGTGTTGACTGCGTGAAACACCTCTTCGACGGCCGCATCCTGCGGGGAGAACTCGCGGATGACGCGACGCAGCCCGGTCGCGATTGCCAGCAGCCGCACGGCGAGCGCCTCTTGCGGCGACGTCACGATCGTTCCGGCGGCGAGCAGTCTGTGCACTCGTCCATCGCTCTCGATGACGCCATACCCGGTGCTCCCGGTACCGCAGTCGACCCCCAGAATCCGCATGCGGAAAGCCCCTCAAACCAGGGCTTCCATCTCCTTCTCATCGACGTCGAAGTTCGAGTACACGTTTTGCACATCGTCGTGTTCCTCGAGCGCTTCGCTTAGCCGGAGCATGCCGCCCGCGTTCTTGCCCTCGAGCTTGATCAGGTTCTTGGGCAGCATTCCGATCTCGTTCGAAATGGTCTCGATCCCCGCTTTGTGAATCGCGGCGAGCACCGCGTCGTGTGCTTCCGGCGGCGAAATTACTTCCCAATTCGCGCCGTCGTTCCGCAGGTCCTCGGCTCCGGCGTCGAGCGCGAGGTCCATCAACCTGTCTTCCGTCGCTTTCTCCTGGGCGATGAGAATATGGCTCTTCCGCTCGAACATCCACGCGACACTGCCTTGCTCACCCAGGTTCCCGCCGTTCTTGGAAAACAGGTGCCGGATCTCGCTCACGGTGCGGTTCCGGTTGTCCGTCGCCACCATCACGAGAACCGCCGCGCCGCCAGGCCCGTAACCTTCGAAAGTGACTTCTTCAATTTGCCCGCCCTCGAGTTCGCCCGTCCCTCGCATGATGGCTTTTTTGATGTTGTCGGCAGGCATGCTGACGTTCTTGGCGGCAGTGACCGCCGTACGGAGTCGCGGGTTCATGTCCGGATCGCCACCGCTGCGGGCCGCGATCGAAATTTCCTTGATGATGCGCGTGAACATCTTGCCGCGTTTGGAATCCAGGGCGGCCTTCTTGTGCTTAATCGTCGCCCACTTGGAGTGACCTGACATTTTGGAACCTCTTCGGTAGGGAAAAGACCTTGCGGTCCAACCCAGAGGATAACAGAATCCGGGTGCTTATCGCCACGCGGTTGAGAAGCCAGGAGCAGAATGGGGCGTGGTTAGTTATAGCTAGATTGGCTCTTCAGGCGTCTGCAAGCCGTTGAAGGATGGTGGGCGGTCGCAGGCTCGAACTGCGGACCTTCTGCTTGTAAGGCAGACGCTCTAACCAACTGAGCTAACCGCCCGGTCTTCCTTGATTCTAAAGCATTCCGGAATCTCCGGAAGGCGGCCTTCCGTTGCTCAGAAGCCCGAGCGTGGTTTATATCCTGGTCTGGCTCGCACCCGATATTTCTTTCCCACGTCACCCACAATATCCACACTGATCTTGCGGAATCCCTCATTCGGATTCGCCTGCGGATAGTAGGTGACCGTGTAGGAGTTGCCGAGGTCTTCGCGGATGTCTTCGAACGCTTCCACCTGCTTCTGCCAGGTCTTGGCCCAATAGGCTTTGCCGCCCGTGCGCGATGTGATGCGCCGGAACACGCCGCTCGAGATCGGGTCCTTGTTCACCTCGTTGGTGGAGATCACATAGATCGGGATGCCCTCGTCTTCGGCCACGGCGCGAACATCGTCGGGGGCGACCATGCTGGCGTTATCGGGGCCGTTTGAAAAAACGATCACGACTTTGCGGCCGGGCACTTTCGCTGCGTCGCGCAGTGTCAGCAGCAGGCCATTGTAGAGCGCGGTGTCGTCGCCGGCCACAGACTTGCGCAGCCCCATGATCGCCTCCGACCGGTCCTTGGTCAGCGGCGCGTTCCGTTTCAGGTTACGGCTGAACGTATACAGCGCTACCGAATCGGCGCGGTCCAGCCCGCGCACAAAATCGGCGATCGCGTCTTCGGCATACACGAAACCGCGGTACATGAAATTGCTGGTGTCGAACAGGACGAATACGCTTGTGCCGACGAACGCATCCGCCCGCGGATCGATCCCCGGCTTGCCGGGGGCGTCGCCACTTCCCTCGCCGCCCGCGACCAGCGGACGTGTGGTTCCATCGTCGAGCACCTGCAGTGCCGGCCGATTGCCTTCAGCGAACGTGGCAATCTTTTGGACGATGCCGTCTTCCGTGATCTTGAAGTCGCTCGGCTTGAGCCCGTTAATGTAGCCGCCCTTATTGTTCTGCACCGTGAAGCTCAGGACGACCATGTCCACTTTGACCTTGAACACCGTCCGCTCCTGAGCCCAGAGCATCAGCGAACCGGCGCCCAATGCCAGCGCCGAACCAATCATCCACCGCCTCGACCGCGTCATGAGATCTCCTGAGGTAACAGCATACACCTAGGGGCGCATCTACTGCCCACCAGCGCTGTCCGCAAGCTGCTTCCGATTTTTCGCCCGCACATCATCGCCCACGATACGGAGCGACCGCAGCAGCGCGGGCCAATCTTCCAGATGCGACGCGAAGATCCGCTCCACCACTCTCTGCGTCCACTCCGGAATGAGTAGATTGAGCTGCGACGGCGTCACATGGACCTCGTCCGCCAGCGCCGCCCAGTACAACGTGTTCGATTCCCAGCTCTCGGCCATGATCCGGCTCGAATAGCCCATCAGCGTCGGGAACGTGCGCAGGTTCAGCAGCTCGGGCTGATAGGAATTCGCCAGCGTTGGCTTGGGCGTGCCGAAGGCGCGCGAGATGGCCTGATAGTTGACCTGCTCGGGCGATTCCGACGCCAGCCGCGCCACCTCCTGCGCGTATGCATCGCGCTCGTCCTTGTGGCGCGCGAGCCAACCGGAAGCGACCACGAACAACTCCGAAGGCGTCACCCGATCCAGCGCGCCGCGCACCTCGCCCTGCTCCAGCATGTGCTCGACCCACTTGGCCCTTGCCGGCACGGCCTGGGTCGCCAGTGTGTCGATTACTTCCTGGCGCTTCGCCGGATTTACAGCCGCCTCCGCAAGCAGAGACTGCCCGTAGCGGATGTGCAGTCCCAGCCAATGGAGCTGCGACGGCGTCACATTCCACCACCGCGGGATCTTGGCGCTCAGAATCATCTGCGGAACCAGGTCGCCCCAGATCAGCGCCTGCGTCTGCGTCGGAACCAGGAAATTCTGCTCGGCCTCGGCGAGCGCATACGGCAACCCGGCCAGCGAACCGACCAGGCGCCCGCCGGCGTTCGACGGCCAGCCGGTGCCGAAGACCTCGGTCGTGCGCCAGGTCTGTGAAGCGCCCTGAACGCCGAGGAAGTCGTGCCC
>JBOGMR010000937.1:0-2746 GCA_050746825.1 Bryobacteraceae bacterium
ACTAAGGGCTGTACAATGAGGCGTGCGGAGGCAGCCCCACAGCCTGGTTATCTATCCAGGCTCGTTCGATCCCATCACGAACGGGCACCTGGATCTGATCGAACGCGGCGCCCGCTTATTCGATCGCATGATCGTCTCCATCCTTCGGAACGACGCCAAGCAGGCCCTGTTCACAGTCGAGGAACGGATGGACATGCTGAGCGAAGTCGTGGGCGTGTATCCGGCGGTCGAGGTAGATTCCTTTGGTGGATTGCTGGTGGATTACGCGGCGGAGAAGGGAGCCACGGCTATCTTGCGCGGTGTTCGCGCCATCTCCGACTACGAGTACGAGCTGCAGATGGCGTTGATGAACCGCCGCCTTCGCCCGGGCATCGAGACGGTTTTTCTGATGGCCGGCGAAGCGTATTCGTTCATCAGCTCGCGGCTCGTGAAGGAAGTCGTTCATCTCGGCGGGAACATTTCCGGTCTGGTTCCGGCCTCCGTCGAGTCGCGGCTGAAGCAGCGCATGCGGCCCAAAGGCCGGACGGTTTCCGCTAAAATCAAGAATTAGCCCCCTATGAGTGAAATCTCAGAACGCATCTCCTCGATCAGTGTCTCTTCCACCATGAAAGTGGCGGCGGACGCGGAAAAGCTGCGCAGCGAAGGGATCGACGTGGTCGACTTCGGCGCAGGCGAGCCGGACTTTCCAACCCCCGACAACATCAAGCAGGCCGCGATCCGCGCGCTCGACCAGAACTTCACCAAGTACACGGCGGCGGGCGGCACGGCGGAGCTGAAGCAGGCGATTTGCGAACGCCACCAAGCCGATTTCGGCACTGATTACAAGCCTGCCGAGTGCATCGTATCGGTCGGCGGCAAGCACGTGATTTTCAATCTCACGCAGGCCATGCTGAATCCCGGCGACGAAGCGATCATCCCGGCGCCGTACTGGGTGACGTACAAAGACGTCGTCAACTACGCGGGCGCCAAATGCGTCTTCGTCGAGACCGATGAGGCGAACGGATTCCAGTTGACGGCCGCGATGCTCGAACCGCATCTGACGCCGAAAACGAAGATGGTGTTTATCAACTCGCCGTCGAATCCGAGCGGCGCAGTGGTGGAACGCGAGGAGTTCGTCAGGATTCTCGCCTTGACGTCGAAGCGCGGCGTCTACCTGCTCACCGACGAATGCTACTGTCATTTTCTCTATGAGGGCTCGCCCTATTCGGTGGCGTCCGAGCCCGGCGCGAAGGAAAGGGTGCTGGTGGCGGGCACGATGTCCAAGACGTACGCGATGACCGGTTGGCGCGTCGGGTTCGCGCTGGCGCCGCCGCCGATCATCGGGGCGATGCTGAAGCTGCAGAGCCACTCGACTTCGAACCCGACCTCGATTGCGCAGAAAGCGGCGGTCGAAGCGATGCGCGGCCCGCAGGATTCCGTGCAAACCATGTTGGCCGAATACCGCCGGCGCCGCGATTTCGTCGTGTCGCGGCTGCGCGCGATTCCCGGTGTGAAATGCGCGGAGCCGAAGGGCGCATTTTACGCTTATCCGAATCTGTCCGTTGCGCTGAACAGGAACGGAGTCAGGAACACCTTGCAACTTGCCGAACGGCTGCTTGCGGATGCGCATGTGGCGGTGGTGCCTGGTGAAGCGTTCGGGACGGCCAGCCATGTGCGGATTTCGTACGCCACTTCGATGAAAGAATTGGAGCGGGGCCTGGAGCGCATCCACAAATTCGTCGCCGCGTGAAGCTGACCCCTTCATTCCGCGAACGGGTCTGGGGTTCGACAAGCCTTGAGCCCTGGTTCGATCGCCGTGCGGATCCCCAACACAAGATCGGCGAAGTATGGTTCGAACGTGACCCGCCGCTTCCGATCCTGGTGAAGTTCCTTTTCACGACCGGGAACCTGTCGGTTCAGGTGCACCCGGAAGGCGAAGCGGGCACGGGCAAGACCGAGATGTGGTACATCCTCGCTGCCGAGCCCGGGGCGAAGCTCGCGCTCGGGTTTCGACGGGTGGTCACGCGCAACGAAGTGGCCAGGGCGGCGACGGAGGGAACTGTCGAAAGCCTGCTGCAGTTTTTTCCGGTAAAGCCGGGCGAGACGTATTTCGTTCCTGCCGGGACGGTCCACGCGATCGGGGCTGGCATCGTGCTGTGCGAGATCCAGCAGAACTCGGACATCACCTACCGGTTGTATGACTACGGACGCGGGCGCGAACTGCACCTGGAGCAGGGCTTGGCGGTCGCCGATCTCGACGGGCATCCCGGGGCGCCGGTTCCCAAACCGGGAGGTGATGATTCGACACGGCTGGTTGAATCCCGCTATTTCGTGACCGAGTTGATCGAGGCGAGCGAGCCACGGCGCATACGCAGGGCAGGGGAGTCGTGTCTGCTGATGGCGGTGGAAGGCGATGCGGCCGTTGATGGCGATCCGTTCCGCGCGGGCGAAGTGATTCTGCTGGAGCGCGATTCTGTCGAGTTGCAACTCCGCTCGCGCGTTCGATTGCTGCGCACCTTTCTGCCGTGAGCCGCGGGGTGGCCCAGCCCCTCACACAGAACCGCGACCGTGAAGGAGCGGCTCGTGGTAACGTCTGACAATGACCTCGGCTCGAGTTGCGCGTGTGTTGGTCGCCGCCGCGATGGCGTGCGGGCTGTGCTCCGCTCAGAACAAGACCCTCGATCAGATTCGGTCGCACCGTCAGGGACTCGCCGTCTGGTGGATGGGCAACGCCGGATGGCTTATCAAAGCAAACGGCGTCCTGTTC
>JBOGMR010000938.1:0-8017 GCA_050746825.1 Bryobacteraceae bacterium
GGCTGGCGCCGACTGAGATCGACCGGGGCATCGGCAGTTTTCCGCCAGGCGCGCCGCCGCCTTACCACGCGGTTGGACACCTCTTCTTTCGCGGCATGGCCGAGTTGGAGAGGGCGTTGGGCGCCACCTCCGCCGAGTTCGTCGCAGACGAGCGGAACTACACGGACGTTCAGACCATCCTGCAAATCAGTGAGGTCGTCGAGTCGGAGAGGCGTGCCACCTGCGAAGCCCGCCCGGACCCTTGGTCATCGCGTCAAGAGCCACTCGGCGCAGGCCAGGACAGGAGTGAGGGCGCCGAGTCTGAAAATTTGTCGCGCCAGCTCTTGCAGGAAGGCCACCGGGCCTGCGCGGCGCTTTATCGCCTCCCCGAGGCGTTCCAGAGACTTACAAACCTCGCCGGCCTGGTGAAAGCGCACCCTGGGGTTCTTCTGCAAACAGCGCGCGACCACTCTTTCCAGATCCGCAAAGGGAGGCGGAACCCGCATCGGTGCGGGCTCATCGCGCAAGATCGCCGCCAGCGTCGACACCCGGCAGCGTCCTTGAAACGGGGGCCGGCCAGTCGCCATTTCGTAAAGCACAGCGCCTAATGAAAAGATGTCGGAACGCTCGTTGACCTCACAGCCCTGCGCCTGCTCCGGCGGCATATATGCCACCGTGCCGACGATCGCGCCCTCTTCGGTAATCGGTCCTTCGGCAGGCGCTCTTTCATCGCGGCCGGACCAGGCGGTGGAAGCGCTTCGCGTCATTTTCGCCAGGCCAAAGTCAAGCAGCTTCACGAGGCCGTCTTCGTTCACAATTACGTTTGACGGCTTCAGATCGCGATGGACAATTCCAGCCGAATGAGCCTTGGCGAGGGCGCCGGCGATCTGAATCCCGTAGTGGAGGACTTTCGCAAGCGGCAGTGGCCTCCCGCCGATCAAGCGATCGAGCGGCGTACCCTCGACGTACTCCATGACGATGAAGTCCACGCCGTCGTCTCGGCCGATATCGTGAATGACGATGATATTCGGATGATGGAGCGAAGACGCGGCCCGCGCCTCCTGCACGAGCCGGCGCTTTCTTAACGGATCCACGCCGATTTCGCAGATGAGCAGCTTGATGGCGACATCGCGCTTGAGATGAGTATCGGTGGCGCGGTACACGACGCCCATCCCGCCTTCGCCGAGTTTTTCGAGAATCTGATAACGTCCGATGCGCCGGCCGGCCCACGCCGGTTGCGAGAGCGCGGGCGGTTCTTCGAGAAAGCGCCCCGCTACGTCGTGTTCGGCGAGGAGCGACTGCAATTCAGTGCGGAGTTCCCGGTCTCCCCCACAGTTCGCGTCGAGGAACTCATTCCGCCTCGCGGCGTCCAAGGGCAGGGCTTGCCAGAAGATCTCTTTGATTCGGTCCCACTGCTCGGGATTTATGTGCGGCCCTTGGCCAGTTCGCGATGCAACCAGGCACGCGCCACGCTCCAGTCGCGCTTCACGGTTCGCGTGGAGATCCCCAGCGCCTCCGAAATCTGTTCCGCCGACAAACCGCCGAAGAATTTCATTTCCACGATCCGGCTCTGTTGCGGGTCGAGTTGTTCGAGGCGATGGAGGGCCTCGTCGAGGGGAATCATGTCGTCCGATGGCGTCTTTGAAATCCACGCTGTCTCATCGAACGTAATTCGGTCGCGAGATCCTTTACGTTTTGCTGCAAAATGTTTGCGAGCGTGGTCAACCAGGATTCGCCGCATCATTTTCGCCGCGATACCCAGAAAGTGCGCCCTGCATTTCCAGGCCACGTCGCGCTGCTCCACCAGGCGGAGATAGGCTTCGTGAACCAGCGCCGTCGCCTGGAGCGAATGCCCGGGAGACTCGCGCCGGAGATATTGCGCCGCCCGGCGCCGCAATTCGTCGTAAACCAGTGGTATGAGCTGAGATGTGGCTCCAGGATCGCCCTTTTCCAGCCGGTTAAGAAGATGATCGATGTCGCTTCCGGAGGCCGTCATATGTACATCCCAACGTGAACAGGCCAGAAATAATAGTGTACTGCGCGCCTAGGGGCCGCTGCTCGCGGCCATTTTCCACCTTATCTGAAAAAGTTGGCCCTTTTCTCCGCCCTCATACGCGTTAGCCGATAGAGAAAGAACGTAATGGCTGACTAAGACCCAGCGCCTGAATGCAAGCAATCGGGATTCCTTATGCCAACTGCGACAATATTCGACTCACTTGAAACCATCGCGGCCAATGTCGGCGCGCCGCTCGAACTTCCCCGCATCGCGCGCAGCAGTTTCCGGGAGGAACTCATCGTCGTCTACTGCGTCGGAAAGGGCAAGTTCAGCGAGGACACAAAGTTCATCAATTTGCAGATGGACATGTACGACATCAACGGGCGTTGGATTGGCTACCAAATGGGCGTGCATTCTTCGGAGAGCACGACCCACGACCTCTTGTTTCCACCACCCCCGCCCTCACCGATGGATCGCCTGGAAGTGCCACACCCACCGATCAAGGAGTGGACAAAGGGCGTGTGGACCTTCGAAGACGGGAGCGAGATCTTCGCCGTCGGCTCCGCCTGGAGCCAACTCGTGCCTTTCCGTGATGGCTCATTCCTGTTCATGGTGACGACCGGACAACTGATCGTCGACGGATCCGGGAGGTACACGGGAGCGCACGGCAGTAAGCAGGCCACCGGCACGGCGTTTGTGCCGCCGGGAGTAATTCAGTCCGGCCATTTTCCCGCCGGCGGGCTCGAGTTCGACGCCAAGACGGTCGAGGTATTCCGGATCGTGAAAGGCAAGGACGTTGCACCTCCGCCGGCTGGCCCAACGCCGCCGCCGGAAAGCCCGGCGCCGCCTGGACGCCGAAAGTACACCGAGCCTCGAGGGGATTAGGAGCCAGATATGGACAACTCAACAATATCCGGAGTTCTCGATGAAATCGCCCGGAAGATTCATCCCGGCGGAATTCTCGAAGCCCAGACCTCCGATCCTCGCGAAGAAATCATTGTTCGCTATTCGGTGGGCTCGGGCAGTTTTAGCGGTGACAAGAAATTCATCGTCATCAAGACAAAGATGTACACGCTCAACCAGGTGGAAGATGGCCACCACGAAGGCGTTGACGAACCCGTCTTCAATAACATCTTCGAGACGCTGAGCCGCCCGCCGAAGCCGCCGGGCCCATTTGACGAGCCGGTCGGGCCGGTCGATCCCTTCAACGTGCTTTCGTTCTCGAAGGGAACTTGGACGTTTGCAGACGGCAGCTCGATTACGGCGGTGGGGCCTGCCAACTTGCACGTGATCGTCTATGTCGACGGAGCCTCACAGCTCTGGGTCTCCGGCAACCAGGTGATCACCAATGGAACCGGCCGGTTCGCCGGCGCGCGCGGCACCAAGACGGTCGGCGGATCGAGCTGGGTGCCGAAAGGCGTTCCGCTGACCGCGTCCCCGGAGTTCATGGTGCGGACGCTCGAAGTGTTCCGGGTCATTCGGGCGGAAAACATTGCCCGGCAGTAACGGCGCCTAGCGCCCCAGGATTTCAACGAACAAGGAGCATGCGATGGACTTGGTAAATCAGATGATGAGAATGCCGTTCGGAATGGTGGTCTCGAGCTTTGAGACCCTCGCCGACGCGGCCCGATTGATGAACCGGGGTTTTGACACGATGACGGCGGACGCCAGGACGTGCGCGACAGCGATGTCGACACCAACCATGCCGGCGCGGCCCGCCGGGCTGCCGGGTCCACCGGCCTTCTTGAACATGGGAGCAGTCTCACCCGCCGGCCCGGCGCCTTCGTATCCCCGGCCAATGGACAAACGATCCTGCGACAACATGACTGACGACACGGTGAAGCTGGTCAAGTGGACGATCGTGTTCACGAAGCCGGACGAAGAAGTGTTTCTCCAGGAAGGCCGGGACATCGTGAACTACCGCGCCATGACGGGCCAGTTCTCTGGCCAGAAGATGGCAATCTTCATGGGCGGCGCTCAAAGCGGACTGATACCGCTCGACCCGGCGCTCCGGGAGAAGATCCTTAACCCGCTGAACTTTCGCTACCTCAACGTCACCATCGAGGTGGAGGATCGCTTCCCGAAACAGGACGGCGAGTATGAGCGGCGTCAGGCCCAAGCGGTGGAAAGCATCGGCCGCAAGCTCGGTGCAGCGATTCCCTAGGCGATCACCGGTGTCAACAAAGGAGCCGCCATGGCTGCTGCAAATCATCAACTCCCCGGCGCCGGATCCGTTCCGGCGCCGTTCCCCCTGCCGCCCACTTTTCCGCCGGGCGTGAACCCCGAGACCTATCAGATCGACGCGGTCCACGCACTGCTCAAGGAAGCGGCCTACTTCCCGATCCTCTCGATCCCTGACCTCAATAACCCCGACGCGCCGATTCCGTCGCCGTTCCATGCGGGCCGGCTCATCGGTGTCCACGTCAACGAGCGGCCGCACCGCTTCGAGTTTCACGAAGAGGCGCCGGGCGCGGGTCTGGGCCTTCGTTCGAGTCACGTGACCGGCGAATCGATCGCCCAAGTTCACATGCAGTGGATGCCTTGCCCGGACAACTGGGACGCCGCGCCGGGCATCGTGCCACCGCCAACCGAACTCGATGTCACGCGCTCGCAGCGCTTCGTCATGCTCAACGGCTCGTTCACCTTCGACGACCGCGATCACTCGGGCATCCGCGCTTTCGGGGCAGGGCGCACATTCCCGACGATGGTAAACGGCTCGCCGCAACTCGGCCTGGGATCCGTCATTGAGATCCTCGAAGGCTTCGGCAAGCTGGAGGGGATGCACGGCGTCAACGTCGTCAACGGCTACATTGATCCGCCATTTGGCATGATGCTTTGCTTCATGCTGCGTATTGTCGATCCACACCGCCGGCTTCAGCCCGACGGATCCAGCTTCCCGCCGCTCGAAGCGATCCCTGACCCGGCGCCCGGCACCGCCATCATCGTGCTGCTCGGCGAAACCGATCCGGGCGAGCCCGTCACGCTCAACTTCGCTCCCGGCGGCACGATGCTGGGCTCGAACGTGACCGAGTCATTGCGTCTGGTTCGCATCAACTACGACATCCGGGGGCGGCGCGGCATCCGCTCGCACCTCAACGAGGGCCCGATCGTCGGGAAGTTGCAGGGCACGCTGCATTTCAACCCGCTGGACCCACGGCCGTCTTTCCCGATCTTCACGACAAACGGACGGCTGAGCTTTTTCGACCACGACGGCCGCGATATCGGCAGTCTGTTCGCGAACATCGACGAAGGCACGGCGTTCCGCACGGAACTCTGCGGCGCGCCGATGCCGGTCTTCCGCTTCGGCGGCTACGGCGCATTCTCCACGGGCACGGGACAATTCGCCGGAATCAACGGCATGATGACACTCAACGCTGCCGTCAGCGTTTTCCCGCGCACCTTGTCGAACATGTACATCCTCCGCATCAACGATCCCGACGGACGCTTCCGCTCGGGACTGTGCGACGCCTGGCTATGACATGAGCGATTTCACGGCCCTGGACCGCGAGCTTCTCGCGAACGCCGAGCAGGCTCTTGCCGATGGCCTTGCCATCAAGCGCTGGTGGCAGGATCGCGACGCCGGGACGAATTTTGCGGAGACCTTTCCGCTCATTCGTTCCTACAATCCGGCCGATCGCAGTTACGGCCTGTTCGACACTGTGCCGCTGCGGGGACAAACGGTCCCCGTGATGGGCGTCGTCCAGGAATCGCTTTTCGACCGGATCAAGGACGGACCTGCCCTGATCCGGGACGAGCTCCGCGACTTCGTCCTTCACTATTTCATGCGCGTTAGCGATTTCAATCGCCCTACAGCCTACGCCCCCCCGGGACGGCGCCGGTACGCAAACTCTTCGCTGAGCTGGTATCCCGAGTCGCAGCCGGGACGCGCGGGATTCGGTTACTCGCAGCATTACTACAAGCTCGCCTCGAACGGCCAGACCGGCAAGTTCGCACTGGACCAGGCGTCCGAGATTATTGACTTGCGCGAGATCGGCCCCACCTACGAATGGATTCTCGTGCGTGTGCGGATTTTCGATTTCAATCTGACGTTCCATCCGTTCGGTGAGGACGGTCCCGCCGCGCAGATCCCGCTCGACGAGCAGAATTACCTGTTGTTGAGCCGCGATTTCATCGTCAATGAAGACGGCCCGGGAGGCGACGGCCACTATGGTCTGGGCTACGCCCTGCTGCGGAATCCAGGCACTCCCGGCTTGCTCGCCTATGGACCCGGGCAGTTTGAATCCGGGTTTCAGACCATCGATTTCCGGGTTCTTGCGGACGGCAGCATTCACGCCAAGCTCGCGTTTGTAGTGAACCGGCCGGCGAAGATTCTGAACTTCCCCATCGACCCCGCAGACTGGACCTTCATGCTCACCAACTTCGTCACGCTGGGAATCTTTGACCGCGTGCTATCGCCGCTTCGCGCGATTTTTGACCGGAGCCCGCTCCATCTCGATCCGGTCGATCCCGTCTTTGCCTATGTTGACCTTGCCAATGCGATCACGGGCGGGTTTGCCGCCCGCGAACTCGCGATTTCGCGGCCACAACTCGAAAAGGACTTTCTCATTCAGCACTTCCTGCAGCACTACGAGGTGCTGACGGGCGCCCTGTTGACATGGCGCTCGGTTGCAGACTGGCTGAACGCGTCAACCGTACCCCAGTGGATGCAGCGAGGAGTTCTTGTGCAATGACTGATTGGCGTAGAGCGCCGCAGGGGGTGGTGCTCTCCGGGGGAGGCGCATACGCGGCCTACGAACTCGGCGTCATGAAGGCGCTCTTCGAGGGAAGTTGTCCTTCGACATTCGGCGAACCGCTGGAGCCTTTTGTTCTCACCGGTACTTCAGCCGGAGCGCTCAACGCTTCGTTGATCGCTTCTCTGCCGGAGATTCCGGCTGCCGAGGCGCTGGCGTACGTCGAGAGCATCTGGCGTAACCAAGTCGCGGCCCGCCCCGGCCGGTGCGGCAACGGCATCTTTCGCATCCGGCTCGACGTTCTGCGTTGGCTCGAAGCGGCCTGCGTGGCGGAAGGCGATCTTGGCGTCACGGAATTCGTACGCGACTCCTTATTCCTTGCCCGGGACTTCGCCGAGCGCGCGGCGCACTTTGCAGAGTCGACCGAGTCTCTCGGCCGGCGTTCGCTCGAGTTTTTCAACATCGCCAGCTTCGCCAGCACCGAGCCGTTCCACCGCCTCGTCGGCCAGGTCATCGACGGCGCGCGGATTCAGGCCTCATCTCGCCTGCTGTTAATCGCGGCAACCAACTGGACCACCGGGAGACTCCAACTTTTTGAGAACGAGCACTTGAGCCCCGAGATCGCTCCGCTTGCGGTTCTGGCGTCGGCTGCTGTCCCCGGATTCTTTCCTCCCGTCCGGATCGGCGACTCCGTTTTTGTAGACGGCGGCATCGTCATGAATACGCCGCTTCTTCCGGCGATTCGCGCCGGCGCCGAGGTTCTGCACGTCATCTATCTGGACCCGAATCCGAGCGTCATCCCCGTCCGGCGATTGCAAAACACTGCGAGCACACTCGACCGCGTGCTGCTGACCTCGAAGGCGAATACCATCAACCAGGATGTCGAACAGGCCCGCCGGATCAACGACGGCCTCCATTTGATCGAGCGGTGGGTGGCCGGCGGGCGGGGTCTGAGGCACGCGCCGCGGACTCTGATCGAGGCCGTTCGAGGACTGTTGCAGGAAGAGGAGGGCCGTCCCTCGTATCGCAAGATTACGATTCACCGCTACCATCCCGAGGACGATCTGGGTGGAATTACGGGTATCCTCAACGTCGACCTGTCCAACATCGACGCGTTGATCGCCCGGGGCTACGACGACGCGCTGAACCACAACTGCCAAGAGGCGAAGTGCGTCATCCCCGCTTACGACTGATGGGCGCAGTGGGATGGCGGTCAGTTCGCAAGGTTTTCGGACGCCGCAATGACGGCGGACAGCGCCGCAATATCGCGCTCCGCCGGCCGATCGTGGTCGAGTATCGGGGCGACGGTGCGAATGCGGGCGTGGACGCGGCGCGAGCCTTCTCCGAGCTT
>JBOGMR010000939.1:0-9793 GCA_050746825.1 Bryobacteraceae bacterium
GAATCGAGCACCGACGCCGGGCTTCGCCCGCGCTTGCCAGCAATCTCATCGTTCTCGCGTTTCGTCTCCGAGAGGTGGATGAGCAGCGGCGCGTGAAAACGGTTGGCGAGCGCGCGCGCGGCTTTGAGTGTGTCGTCGGAGTTCGTGTAGAGCGCATGCGGCGCCACGGCGGCGACAATCAGCGGATCGCCTTTGAAGCGGTCGAGGTAGCGCTCGGTGAACGCCAGTGAGTCGGCCGGTGTCTTCGCGTCGGCGACAGGAAAGCCTATGATCGTTTCGCCGAGCACGCCGCGCATCCCGGCCTCTTTCGCAGCCTCGGCCACGACGTCTTCGAAGTAGTACATGTCGGTGAACGTCGTCGTGCCGGCGAGCAGCATTTCCAGGCACGCCAGGCGCGTGCCCCAGCGCACGTAGTCGGCGGAGACGTGCTTGGCTTCGGCGGGGAAGATGTGCTTTTCGAGCCACTCCTGAAGGCGCAGATCGTCGGCGATGCCGCGCAGCAGAGACATGGCGGCATGGGTGTGCGTATTGATGAGCCCGGGTGCAAGCAGAGCGTTGGGCTTGTCGATGCGCTGCCGCGGTTGGAATTTACGATCGATTTCGGACTTCGAGCCAACCGCCGCGATCCGGTCGCCGCGAATCGCCACCGCGCCGTTTTCAATGATGCGCCGCTGCGCATCGACGGTGACCACATACCGCGCCGAAACAACCCAGTCGGCCGGCTCCGCGAACAGCGCTGTTGCAACCAGGAAGAGACTGATGACCCAATGTGGCGCAGGCACTCGTGCCTGCCGCGTCCAGACTCGTCTGGACGCTTGGCGCGTTTCCCACGATTCGGCCCTAACCGCCGAGACGAGTCTCGGCGCGGCAGCCTGAGAGGCCGCGCCACATCGATCACAGAAACGACGCATCAAACGGCCTCGGGAACAACTCTTTCAACCGGAACGTCTCTGTCTTTCCCGCCAAATTCGCCAGCACGATGTCCACATCCCCGCAAAACTCCCACAAAATCTGCCGGCACGCTCCACACGGCGGCGTCAGATCTTCGGTATCCGCAACCACCGCCACCCGCCGGAACCGCTTGGCCCCTTCCGACACCCCCTTAAAAATCGCCACCCGTTCCGCGCACAACGTCAAGCCATACGTCGCATTCTCAACGTTGCACCCTGCGTGAATCCGGCCGCTCTCGTCCTCGACGGCCGCACCAACTTTGAACTTGGAAAACGGTGCGTGCGCGTTCTCCCTCGCCGCGCGCGCCGCATCAACCAGCGGATCCTGCAAGCTCACCCCTCCAGCCTCGGAAGTACCGCTTTCAACAACCGCACCAGCGTATCCCGAACCGCCGCTCCGGTTTCCAGCACTTCCTCATGATGAATCTTCTGCGGCAAAATTCCCGCCGCCATATTCGTCACGCACGAAATGCCGAGCACCTTCAGGCCCATATGATTCGCCGCAATCACTTCAGGCGCCGTCGACATCCCCACCACATCCGCACCGATCGTTCGCAAATAACGAATCTCCGCGGGCGTCTCGTAGCTCGGCCCCAGCATCGCCGCGTAAACGCCTTCCACCAGCTTTACGCCAAGCCCGCGCGCCGCCTCCTTGGCGATCTCCCGATGCGCCTTCGAATAGGCCTCTGACATGTCCGGAAAGCGCGGTCCCAGCGAATTGTCGTTCGGCCCCACCAGCGGATTCGACCCCTGCAAATTAATGTGGTCCGAAATCAACACCAGGCCCCCGCGCTCGAGCGCCAGGTTAATCCCGCCCGCCGCGTTCGTAATCACCAGCGATCGCACTCCCAGCTTGCCCAACACTCGCACACCAAACGTCACCTGCTGTGGCGTGTAGCCTTCGTAAAGATGCACCCGCCCCGCCATCACGGCCACTTCGAGCGTGCCCAGATTCCCCATCACCAGCCGTCCCGCGTGACCCACTGCCGTCGATGCCGGCCACCCGGGAATCTCACCGTACGGAATTTCGACGCGCGCGATCAATTCGTCCGCGAATCCGCCCAGCCCGCTGCCAAGCACCACGGCGACGCGCGGCTGGCGGGCGCCCCAGCGGGCGCGCACCAGATCCACCGCACCTGTCACAGCAGCATCCCTGCAATGCAGGCCGACATGAAGTTCGCCATCGATCCCGCGGCCACAGCCCTCAACCCCAGCCGCGCCAGGTCCGATTTGCGATCCGGCGCCAGCGCCCCGATCCCCCCGATCTGAATCGCGATCGAGCTGAAGTTCGCAAACCCGCACAGCGCGTACGTCGCGATCGTGAACGACTTCGGATCGAGTTGTCCCTTGATGGGCCCGAGCTGCAAAAACGACACGAATTCGTTCAACACCAGCCTCGTCCCGAGAAGATTTCCAATCGCCGTTGAGTCCTTCCAGCTCACGCCCATCAACCACGCCACCGGTGCGAACAGCATCCCGAAAATTTTCTCCATCGACTCCGGCAGCCAACCCAGGCCTGGCAGCCCGTGCAGCCCACCCAGAATTCCGTTAACCATCGCGATCAGCGCCAGAAACGCGATCAGCATCGCACCGATGTTCAACGCCAGGTGCAGTCCCTCGCCCGCGCCCCGCGCCGCCGCGTCAATAATATTGACCGACGTTTTCTCGACTTTGACTTCCACCTTCCCCGCGGTCGCCGGCTTGTCCACCTCGGGCATCATCACCTTCGCCAGCATGATCGTTGCCGGCGCGGTCATGATCACCGCCGTCAACAGGTGCTTGATGTCAACACCGGCGATCTTCACGTATGCCGCCATCACCGCGCCGGACACGTGCGCCATGCCGCTAGTCATGATCGTGAACAGCTCGGACTGCGTCATGCCCGAGATAAACGGCCGGATCGTCAACGGCGCTTCAGTCTGGCCCATGAAAATGCTGGCCGCGACGTTCAGCGATTCGGCGCCACTCGCGCCCATCACTCTTTGCATCCCGACCGCCATCACTTTGACGATCGCCTGCATCACGCCCAGATAGTAAAGGATGGAAAAAAACGAAGCAATGAAGATGACGATGGGCAGCACCTGAAACGCGAAGATCACGCCGTAAGGACCCTTCTCGATCCCGAGCGGACCGAAGAGAAACTCGCTGCCTTTCTCCGCGTACCTGAGCATCGCATTGACGCCTTCGCCTACCGCCTGAAACAGCTTTCCAAAATCGGTCTTCAGCACGAGTACCGCGAAGCCGAACTGCAGCCCCATGCCCCACGCGATCACGCGCAGCTTGATTTGGCTTCGATGGCTGGAGAATAAGACCGCAACACCAAGGATCACCGCCAGTCCGAGAAGTCCGGTGAAGCGGTCCATGACGCGCGCGGCCTTAGCCGACTACTTCGAGGATGATGTCGTGCAGGTCCGGCTTCTGCGCCGAGATGCGGAAGGCGTCCTCCATCAGGTCCGCGGCTTCGTCCACATGATCCTCCTTGGTGAAGTAAACGCGGCACAGCACAGAACCGGCGTCCACGCGTTCGCCCACCTTTACCTCCAGAATCACGCCGACCGCCGGATCGATCGAATCTTCCTTACGATCGCGTCCCGCGCCGATCATGGACGACGCGCGCCCGATGTCTTCGGCATTGATCGCCGTCAGATAGCCCGCGCGCGGCGAAGTGATCTCCCGCATGCCTGTGGCGTTGGGCAACAATTCGAATTTGTCCAGGCACTTCGGATCGCCGCCCTGCGCCGCCACTACTTCCTTGAACTTCGCATACGCCGATCCATCTACCAGTTTCCTCAAGGCCACGTCGCGCGCCTCGTCCAGTGTCGGCGTCAGCTTCGCGAGGAAAATCATCCGCGCAGCCAGCTCGATCGACAGACGCTTCAGATCCTCGGGCCCTTCGTTATGCAGCACCTGCGAAACTTCCATCACTTCGAGCGCATTGCCAACCGCGTACCCGAGCGGCTGGTTCATGTCGGTGATCAGCGCCTGCACCCGCTTATCCATGCGCCGCCCGATGCCTACCATCATCTGAGCCAGCCTGCGCGCGTCCACCTGCTTCTTCATGAACGCCCCGGAGCCGACCTTCACGTCAAGCACCAGCGCATCCAGTCCGACTGCCAGCTTCTTCGACATGATCGACGAAGCGATCAGCGGGATCGACTCCACCGTCGCCGTTACGTCGCGCAGCGAATAGAGCTTCCCGTCCGCCGGCGCCACTTGCGCGCTTTGCCCGATGAAAGCCAGCCCCAGCTCGGCGAGCTGCGTCCGGAACTGATCCAGAGTCAGATCGGTTCGAAAGCCCGGAATCGACTCCAGCTTGTCGAGTGTGCCCCCGGTATGTCCGAGTGCGCGCCCGGAAATCATCGGCACGATCACGCCGGCTGAGGCTGCCAGCGGCGCCGTGATCAGGCTCGTCTTATCGCCCACGCCGCCCGTCGAGTGTTTGTCCACCTTAGCCCCGGGAATTGACGATAGGTCCACAGACTCCCCGGACCGCAGCATCGCCTCCGTCAGAGCGCTGACTTCGCGATCGGTCATCCCGGAATAGTAGACCGCCATGAGGAAAGCCGACACTTGGTAGTCGGGAATTTCCCCTTTTGTGTAACTGTCTACCAGTTGCGTTATTTCTTCGGGGGCGAGTTCCTCTCCGTCCCTTTTTCGGTGAATCAAATCAACTGTTCTCATGGAAAAAAGAAACACTTAGCGTATCATAGTTAGTTCAATGTTGGATGCCCGTCTGCTCCTTCTGACAATCGTAACCCTCGCCTTCGTGCTGCTCCCGCGCGCCGCGGCGGAACAGCCCCAGACGCACCGCGAAACCGTGATCGTCACCGGCGCCTATGAGCCTGTGCCGGTCGAAGAGGCCGACCGTTCGGTGGGCGTTTTGCCCATCCGAGGTCAGGAGCTGCTCTCCAACACGCTCGCTGATTTTCTCCGCCTCGATCCATCGCTCGACCTTCGCGCGCGCGCGCCCAACGGCCTCCAGTCCGACCTCTCCATCCGCGGCGGTTCCTTCGGCCAGACCCTGGTCCTGCTCGATGGCCAGCGCTTGAATGACGCCCAGTCCGGCCATCACAACATGGATATCCCGGTTCCGCTCGAAGCCGTCCAGCGCATCGAAGTGCTGCGCGGCGCCGGTTCCACGCTCTACGGTTCCGATGCTACCGGCGGCGTGGTCAACATCATCACCAAGCCGCCCGCGGCTGGTGAATTTCGCCTGCGAACCGCACTGGGGAATTTTGGCGTCAACCAGCAGCGCGGCTCACTGGGATTCCTGGCGGGGCGACTGACCGAACACATCACCTTCTCTCGCGATTTCTCGAGTGGCTTCCGCCCCAACCGCGACTACCGGAATCTCAGCTTCGGTTCCTCCACTTCGCTTGACACGCCGATCGGTGCGTCCACCATCGTGCTGGCCTATAACGACCGCCCCTTCGGCGCCGACCAGTTCTACGGCAATTTCAATTCCTGGGAAAACACGAAGACCTGGTTCGCGTCCGCGCGGCAGGCGCTCGGCGAGAAGACGGAAGCCTCGTTCGCCTTCCGGCGGCATAGCGATCTGTTCGTCCTGTATCGGGACCGCCCGGAAGTCTTCGCCAACCACCACGCGGTGGAGAGCTATCAGGCGGCGGTGCGGCGGCGCGAGCCTGTCGGCGACAACGCGCACTTCTACTACGGCATCGAGGGCTACCACGACTCGATCATCTCCAACAATCTCGGGAATCACTCGCGCGGACGCGGCGCCGGCTACGTGGCCTTCGACATTCGTGCGCTGCGCCGGTTTTCGCTCACCGTGGGCGCCCGCGAAGAAATCTATGGAACCGCGAGCAGTCAGTTCAGCCCCAGCGTTAGCGGCGGCCTCTGGATCAACAGCCGCTTGAAGCTGCGCGCGAGCGCGAGCCGCGCCTTCCGGCTGCCCAGCTACACCGACCTCTACTATCACGATCCCGCCAACCTCGGCAGTCCCGGCCTGCGCCCCGAGCGCGCCTGGAGCTACGATGGCGGCCTCGACTGGAATGCAGGCGGATCCCTGCGCGGCGAACTGGTCCTCTTCCATCGCCGGGAGCAGGACGGCATCGACTACACGCGCAGGTCCCCAACCGACATTTGGCGCGCTACCAACATTCACCGGCTTCGGTTCACGGGCGTCGAAGCCGGTGTGCGCGCGCGCGTCGCTCGGGACCACCAGATTGACTTGCGATACACCGGACTCAAGGGCGCGCAGGCCTCTCTTGACAGTCTCCAGTCAAAGTACGTCTTCAATTATCCGACGCACTCTGCCGTGGCGTCATGGCAGGCTACGTTCCCGCGCGGCTTCCTCGCCCGAACTCGCATCGGCGCGCTCCAACGCATCGATCGCGAACCCTACGCGCTTTGGGATGTCTACCTGGCGCAGAGCAGTCACCGGGTTCGCCCGTTCGTGCAGTTCACCAACGTAACGAACACCAGCTATCAGGAAATCCTCGGAGTCGTGATGCCCGGCCGCAGCGTAGTTGGCGGCGTCGAAATCGCAATTTTCGGTTCGCGAGCCAAATAGATCCGCTCCGCATACATTTGTGACAGTCCGGAAAACTGTCACAGCCCATCCCGTGGACCGCTTTGAGACGCCGTATCCTGATCGTATGATGAATCCCTCCCGAAGAGACCTGCTGAAGCTGGGAGCGGCGGCCGCTCTTCCAGTGATGTCCGGCGCCGCCGCGCAGTTTGGACCGGTCGAGGTGAACGATGTTCACTCGCAGCTCAATCGCACCTCTGTGTCGCGGATTATCAGGCCCGGTTCCATCGACGAGTTGAGATCTGCTGTTCTCAGCGCCCGAAGTGAGGGCCTCGCCGTCAGCGTGGCCGGAAGCCGGCACTCGATGGGTGGCCAGCAATTCGGCGCCGGCACGCTGCTCATCGACACACGCGGTCTGAATCGCGTGCTTGCGCTCGACCTCGCCACACAGACGGTCCAAGCCGAGGCTGGAATCCAGTGGCCGGAACTGACCGTCGAACTGGAGCGTCGACAGAAGGATTCCGCTCGCCCGCTCGGGATCATCCAGAAGCAGACCGGCGCCGACTGGCTCACCCTCGGCGGTGCGCTCGCATCGAACGTTCACGGCCGCGGCCTGACGCTCAGGCCGATCATCGATAACGTCGAGTCGTTTGAGTTGCTGGGCCCGGACGGCGAACTTCACGTCTGCGACCGCCGCGACAATCCGGAACTGTTCCGGCTGGCCATCGGCGGATACGGCCTGTTCGGCGTAATGACCAAGGTGCGGCTCCGCCTGGGCCCACGCCGAAAAGTGCAGCGTGTGGTCGAGATTCGGGAGCTCAAAAACCTGCCCGCCGCCTTTGCTCGGCGTATTGACGCGGGCTACCTTTACGGCGATTTCCAGTTTGCCACCGAGAGCGGCCGTGACAGCTTCCTGCGCCGCGGTGTCTTCTCCTGCTATCGGCCCGTGGACCCGGCGACGCCGTTGACAGCCAACCCCACGCGCTTCCAACCCGAGGACTGGGCACGCCTCACTTACTACTCCCACAAATACAAACGGCGCGCCTTCGACGTCTATTCGAAGCGCTATCTCGCCACTTCCGGCCAGATCTATTGGGCTGATTCACAACTCTCGAGCGCCTACGTCGTCAACTATCACGAAGAACTCGACCGCAAGCTGCACGCGCGAACCAAGGCGACGGAGATGATCACCGAAATTTACGTCCCGCGATCCGCGCTGGTCCCCTTTATGGAGGATGCGCGTCTCTTGCTGCGCGAACGCCGGGCTAACGTGATCTACGGTACGGTGCGCCTGATTGTCAAAGATGAGGAGAGTTTTCTGGCGTGGGCCAAGCAAAGCTATGCGTGCATCATCTTTAATCTCCACATCACCCACGACGCTCCGGGCCTCGCGGCCGCGGCTGATTCCTTCCGCGGCTTAATTGATCTGGGCATTCGCCACGGCGGCAGCTACTACCTCACCTATCACCGGTTTGCCGCACGCGGTCAGGTGGAAGCGTGCTACCCGCAATTCAGCGAGTTCCTGCGGCGCAAGCTCGAATGGGATCGCCAGGAGGTTTTTCAAAGCGACTGGTACCGGCATCACAAGCGCCTGTTGAGCTGATATCGCGCCGATGCCCAACGTCAAGCCGAAGACCTGTCGAAAACAGATCCGCAGCGGCCGCCGGCGCGCTCGCTCGGGAGTCACTCCTGCTGCCGCCGCAGGGAAAAGACAACGCGGCCCGGACCAGAACGCTCCATCGTCAGGCTCACACCGTCCCTGGTTTCCGGCCTGATTCCGTCGAGCGGCGCGTCCTGCTCGATCTCGAGCGCACCCGTCGGGCCGTTCAGGCGCACCGTCCGTCGCATCTTCCCCGCGATGAACGTCACGCCGTCCTTGATCGGCTGCGCACTCACCGATCCGCCCAGCGGGATCGCTCCCGCTTCACCCAACAGGTTCGTCCCCGAGTCTTTCCACACGAACTCCATCCAGCGCCCGTCGCCTCCCGAAAACACGGCCCGCACCTGCCGGCTCTCGATCAGCCAGTCGGACGCGCCATCGCCGTCCACATCGGCCGAGTGAACCGCGGTGCCGCCGCGACGCACCCAGATCACTGTGAGGTCCTGCTCCACCGTCGATGTCCCACTCAACTGCAGCCGCACACGCGATGCCCCGGTGGTTCCCTCGCCAGCCATCACACGCACAGAAACTTCGCGCTCCGCCTGCGCCGCTACGCTGACTTCCGTCTTCGCGGGCAGAAAGGTCAAACCCTCGCCCGATGATTCCAGCACGAAGTTGCGGATCGCGGAGCTGTTATTCCGGATCACCACCGACAGGTTTCGCCCGCCCGCCGGGTCCGCCGTCACCAGCGAATGTTCGGGAGCCAGCTCGCCCTGCGCTCCGTAGTGCACCGCCAATGCCTCGCGAATTCGCAGCGACGCTGGACGAAAAAGCTGCAGCCGCGTGCGGCCCAGCCGCACACCATCCGCCTCCAGCGCCAACGCGACGAACTCTCCGTGCAGAGCATCCTCGGGCGGCATCACTTCGTAGTCGATTTCGAGCGGCCCTTTCGGAACTCGCGTCACCCGGAATCCCGGTGGAGCCAGCAGCCTCGACCGCCCTGCCAGCGCTTCAGACGAGTACGCGGTTGACACCACGTTCGACTGGCCGATCACCAGCCGGGCCGTGTTCGAAAAGAACGCCGACTGGTCGGGCGGTTCGATCGCGAGTCCGATGCGCACCCGATACAGCGGCGCTTTTCCGGCCGGTATGGGCAAGCGCACCGCGCTGCGCTCCGCATCCCATTCGAATTCGGCCGGCCGCCCTCCCGCCAGCAGCGGCCCGCTCGGTTTGCGCGAAAGCTGAATCACTACCGAGCCCGCCACCGGCGCGACGAATTCGCACGCCAGGATGCCGTTCTCGAATTCGATCGAGTGCAGCTCCGCGGTCGCGTAAACGATGCGATCCTGCGGCGCAAACACCGCGCAATCGTCGCACAGCCCGCCCGCCGCGAGCGCCACGTTGACTGGCAGCCACAGCGATTCGCCCGGCGGCGCCTCCACCGACGGAATGATCAGCGGCCGTTTTGCCGAAGGATCCATCGGACGCAATTCTCCGCGCAGCACCGAGGCGCCCGCGTTTGCCACCAGCACGGCCGACGCCCCATGCGTGCCAGGCGCGCTGAGCTGCAAGGCCGGGACAGCGCCTTTCAGCCGCCGCTGCGAGCGCATGCCGGGAATTACCGCCGCCCAATATTTCAGCAGCGCCGCGCTTCGGCGCAACGTGGAGGTTCCTGGCTGTTCGCTGCCGGCGAACGACACCACTCCGCGCCGCAGCCCCGGCGTCAGCGTGTCTTCGACGTCGGTCCACAGC
>JBOGMR010000940.1:0-2674 GCA_050746825.1 Bryobacteraceae bacterium
GATGATGCGGCCGGCGTCGAAGATGGTGACGTCGGCCGCGAGGCCCGGACGGAGCAACCCGCGATCGTAGAGCCGCACTTTGGCGGCGTTCGCCGACGTCATCTTACGGATCGCCTCTTCGAGCGTGATGAGTTTTTCCTCCCGGACGTATTTGCCGAGCACGCGCGGGAACGTGCCGTAATAACGCGGATGCGGGTTGCCGCGCGCCAGCGGCCCCTCGGTCTTGACCGCCGTCCCGTCCGATCCGATCGACACGAACGGTTGCTTCAGCGCATAGCGCATGTCGTCTTCGGAATGGTGGAAGTAGACCGTGGGCACTCCTCCGCCGTTGTTTTCGATCAGCTCGAACAACACCTCGAGGGGCGGCTTGCCGATCGCCTTGATCGCCTCGCTCATGCGCTTGCCTTCAAACTGCTTGTATTTCGGATTCGAAAACGACACCAGCAGCATGCCTTCCCAGCCGCCCGTCGCGGTGTAGTGGTTGTACCAGTTCGTGCCGGGAATGCCCTCGTTGATTTCCTTCACGATGCGGGGCCGCAGCTCCGGATTACGCAGCCGCGCAATCATCGCTTGCGATCCGCCCTCGTGCGCCCACGGCGGAATGATGCTCGAGAGATTGTTCTGGCCGGCGCGATACGGATACACGTGCGCTTCCACCTGCTCGCCGCGAGCCCGCGCCGACGCGATCGACGTAATCAGCTCCGGCATCTGGCCCCACAGCTTGTTTTCGGCAATCTTCAAATGGATGATGTCGACGGGCAACTTCGCGCGCCGTCCGATATCGATCGCTTCGGCGACCGATTCGAACACCCCGTGACCCTCCGTCCGCATGTGCGTCGAGTAGATGCCGCCGTAGCGCCCCGCAACCTCACACATCGCCACCAGCGTGCCGGTGTCGATCCACGATCCGGGCGGCCCGCTGAGCGAACTGGCGACGCCGAGCGCGCCCTGCTCCATCGCCAGCTTGACCTCGGCGCGCATCTGGTCGAGTTCGGCCGCGGTTGGCGGACCGGCTTGCGGACCGCGCACATACGTCCAGATCTGGCTCGATCCGACATACGTGCCGATGTTGACCGAGATGCCTTGCTTCAACAGCCGTGAGAAATACGCATTGAAGTCGCGATACTCACTCCCCTCGCCGCGCCCGCCGCGCCCCCCGCGCATCTGCTTGCCGCCCGACGGCGCCGCCGATCCGCCTTCGCCAAAGATCATCGACGTGACGCCCTGCCGCACCATGCTCTCCGCATCGCCGTCCTGCGCGATGGTCGAGTCGGAATGGTTGTGCATGTCGATGAACCCGGGCGCGACCGTGAGACCGGACGCATCGATGGTGCGGGTCGCAGTCCTACCGGCCAGGCGCCCCATCGCGGCGATCTTGCCGCCGCGGATTCCGACGTCGCCGGCCTGAGACGGATTGCCGGTGCCGTCGACGATCCGTCCGTTGGTGATGAGCAGATCGAAATCCTGTGCGCTCACACAGACGCTGACCAGAAACATCAGCGCGCGGAGGTGGCGTAGGCGGTTTCGCCTGCCCAGACTCGGTTGCATTAAGATTCCCTTCATACCAGTTTCAAATTTTGCCTCGACCACTCAACGCACTTCAGGTTGTACTCGTCTTCGGCCTTCACCTGAGCTTCCGGGCTCAGCCCCGTCATTCGCGGCAGCGGCGTCTTCGGCGGATTCTTGCGCACTATGTCCAAAACGCGCGCCACATCCCGCCCCGGCAGCGGGCTGGAGGGATCCTCGAACGTCGGCCAATACGAATCCTTGAAGATCGGGATCTTGAGCGGATCGCGAGTGATCATCTCCAGGCAGAAAATCATGTTCGGATCTTTCTGTTGGAGGGTTTGGACGATCGGCGCCAGCTTGAGGAACCCGTCCCCGAACACGACTTCGGACAGCAGGAAGCCATCTTCGTAAGACTCGACGCCCATGTCCTTCATATGACAGAACACTGTGTACGGCGCCAGTGCCTGGAGCGAATCCATCGGGTCTTCGCAGAGCGCGACGTTGTTCCCGAAGTCGAAGCACACGCCGACCCATTCGCTGGAAACGCGCTTCATCCAGTCGGCCTGCTCGGCCGCGCGCCAACCTTTTGTGATTCTCGATCGCGAGACGCATGCGATGCTTGCGCAGAACCGGCTCGGCAAGCGCGACCGATTTCTGGCATTGCTCGAAGCGCTGCTGGTAGGCCGCCAGCGAGTTGAATTCTTCGTAGCGCCGTCCGGTCATCGGGACGTGCAGTGCGACGGCGCCGGCTTCTTTGCGCGCCTTCACGGCTGCGTCGAAAGCCTCGACGTCTTTGGCTTCGCGAGGCAGCGGAGCGTCGAGAATGACGCGCATGTGGTAACTTTCGACGCGATCGCGGAGCTTCCGGACGGTGTCGGCGTCGTTGGCCGCGAGGCGTGTCTGCGCCGCGCCGAAGCCGAGACTGCGGCATTGCTCGACCATGTCGAAGGGCGGCGTCTGTTGGCGGGCAGCTCGGGCGCGGATGGAAAACGCGGTGGGCGCACCTCCCATGTTGCGGAGCTGGGGCCCTTGCGCGACAGCGGCCCTCGAAGTCAGCCAGGCCGCGGTTCCGGCGGTTGCCAGCATTTCTCGGCGTGTCACAGTGATGTTCTCCTGGTGTGCTGGACGGCAGAATATCAAAGCGCGAGCCTGGGTGGCAACGTGG